>NZ_RZOL01000481.1:0-4294 GCF_004022985.1 Mesorhizobium sp. M7A.F.Ca.ET.027.02.1.1
GGTCCATGGCGCTGGCACCGGCAGCGGAAACCATTTCGGCCTTGGGTGCCGCCGGTCGGGGCCGGCTGGCTCGCTTCTTCGAGCGAACCGTTTTCCTCTTTGCCTTCTTGGCGCGCTTCGGCCCTGTCGCCTGGGCGGGCTTCGTCGCACCGACAGGCTTTGCCACACCGGCCCGCGCCTTGAGACGCGCCATGACCAGACCGACAAGGTGCCCGGCGATGCCGGCCTGCGGAAAACAAAAGCCGCCGGCCGCATCCCGCACCATGCCGATCTTTACGCCGGGTGCGACCTGCTCGATACGCCCCAGGCGGGGCTGCGGTGCGGTGCCTTCGAATTCGCCAATGGCGCTGACGATTTCCTGGCCGTCAGCATCGGTGATGATGGTGGCGTAGCGGTACATCGTGACCCTCTTGAAGACTGGTGTAATTTGGTTCAATCAAAGGCGGCGGCGTCGCGGTGGCTGATGGCCTAGATAGAGGGCGAGTCCGATTGCCTCGATACCATCCGATCAGAGTGACCCCCGAGATAGATTGCGTCCAAAGCGACCTGCGCGAATTGCGCTGGACAAATGACGCGGTCGTGGCCGACTTCATAATCCCCGGCGACGAACACCATGTCTTGCGTGTTCTGTTCACCAATCAGGTGATCATCCGCATCCTCGACGAAATGCCGCTGAGCACCGAGCATGAGAACACGCCCAGGGAAGGTCCCATTCCTCATCACTTCGCCTATCGGGTCGAAGGCGCCACCTTTGAGACAACGCAGTCCGAGACGTGGAAGTTCACGCAGCACCCGGCAACACATTATCGCTTCGTGACCGGCTGGACATGCCTTGACGTTTTGTCGTCCAAGGAGCCGACCTTTCGGGTCGTCAAGCGAATGCCGATTCAACCTTCGACTGACGACGAGAAACGTCTCGCAAAATACGGCAGCACAAAGCCAGAAACAAAAAACCCGCCTCGGCGGCGGGTCAGTGGCGCAACTCAGCACCATGGGCAAAAATGTAGCATAGCTGCACTCACCCCGTCAACCGTTTTTTGAGAAAAAATTCCTAGACCGGTCGGAACTCCCACTCGGAGCGACGCTGGCAAGCGCGTAAAACCCTGCTTTTGCCGGCGGCTGGTCATAAGCCGGCAGGTGTGAAATCATTCGTCGAAGCTCATGGAATGATTCCCGTCGCACGGCCTTGTGGGAGAGGACGATGGACAGACCAGCCATGGCATCCGTGTTCAGGATGCGGCATGCACAAGCCACGGTTTCCGGCGTGCGCAGCACCGGCCAGGGTCAGGCCGATCCAGTCATCCGCGTGCGTTCGCTGGGCGAAGCCATCCGTTTCGTCGCCAACGCCTACCCCCAATACGACATCAGCGCCGTCGCCATCAGCTGTGGGGATGTTTCGATCAGCAGCCTCGGCAACCTGGAGGTCAAGGCGCTGTGGCGCGAATATGGCGAACGGCTGACGCAGGAATAGGCGTTCGCCCGCACCCTTTCTGGAGCGGAAATGCCGCTCGCGCGTTTCAACCCCAGCCACGGGAGCAATCGCCATGAATGTCGCCAACCTGCAACTCGAAGGCCTGTTGATGGCCGTCGCCTCGATCAACCGCCTCCTGGTTCAAAAGGGGGTGCTGACGGCGGAGGAAATCGACCTGGCCTTGCGGAAGACCGAGGCCGGCGAAACCAACCAGGAGCGATCCGAAGGCATGTCCGCATCCAGCCGCGACGCCGTCAACTTTCCGATCCGGCTGCTGGAACTCGCCAATCAGTGCCAGCCCGAGGCGGACATGCCGTCTTTCTCGAAGCTGGCCCGCATGGTCGGCAAGATAAAGGAACCCTACAACGACCAGCTGTGAGGGCGCCAAGCCGGCGACAACGGCCGGTAGACCCGTGGAAATGCCGCTTTTGCCAGCCGGCTTTTCATGAGCCGGCTTGTGTGGGACCATCAGTCACAGCTCATGGAATGATTCCCGTCGCTCGGCCTTGTGGGAGAGGACGATGGACAGACCAGCCATGGCATCCGTGTTCAGGATGCGGCATGCTCCGGCCACGGTTTCCGGTGTGCGCAGCACTGGCCAGGGCCAGGCTGATCCCGTCATCCGCGTGCATTCGCTTGGCGAAGCGATCCGCTTCGTCGCCAACGCCTATCCCCAATACGATATCAGCACTGTGGCCATCACCTCGGGGGATCCGTCGATCCCGCGCCTCGGCGGCCTGGAGGTGAAGGCGCTATGGCGCGAATATGGCGAGCGCCTGACGCGGGAATAGGCCGCTTGCCTCGGCTCTCCAGCCGGAACTGGTTCCGCGCCTTCCGGATCGGAAACGCCGCTGACAGGACGCAGCTTTCGAGCATTTGACGCCGGCTTGCCCTGGGGTTGCTGCGTCTATCCTTTTTCATGTGCTTTCGCTTATAACAGCCAAATGCCGGCAACATCCCACCTCCCCTGCAATCGCCTGGATGCGCTGGTCGACGGCATTCTCGCCATCACGATGACGCTGCTCGCCGAGCGGGAGCGGCAATAGGCATGCAGCCCGACGACCAGCTTCAGCGCCTGATCGACGACTGCTATGCAGCATTCGCGCCCTATCCGAGGCCGCATGCCATACATGCCTCGCCATTGCGCAATCCCGTCGCGTTGCTGAAGACACTGAGCTCCGCTCCGTTGCGAGAACTGACCGGCGATCAGATCGGCCCCTATGCCGGCTACGCGATGACCACGGTGGGAGACGTTGACGACTACAAGCATTTCCTGCCGCGCATCCTCGAGCAGGCTATCCGTGACCAACAGTGGACGGGGACCGATCCATCGATCATTGCCGAGCGCTTGAAGAAGGGGAAGTGGCTGGATTGGCCGCTCCATGAGCAGGCTGCAATCCGCGCGCTGTTCGCCGGCGCCTTGTCGCAGGCCCTTCAGGAAGATCCCGACGAGGAGGAAGCCGACAGCTGGATCTGCGGCATCGCCTGTCTTGATCTCGATCTGGCCGCGATGCTGGGAAGATGGCTTGCTGCACCGTCGATCAATGCCACGCTGCAGTTGGCCAACTTCATGCAGTCAGGGGCAAACTTTGTGTTCGAGAACGACACCACCGAGCGCGCACTTTGGAGCCACGTGGACGAGGCGAAAATTCATCAGATGCGACGCTGGCTGCTCAGCCTGCCGGTGCACCAGCTGTTGCTGACTGCGCGAGGCCGCGCAGCACCTTCCCGGCTGCGGCTGATCAACAAAGGGCTGGAGGCGTTGGCTTCATTCGACCCGACCAGCATGCATTAGCCGCAGGCGTGTTCCTCCAACCCTCGCCTTACGCCCTGCCCGGCCATCCCAGGTCGAGCGAAAGCACCTTGCCCGGTCCATGCACGGCCGCAAACAGCAGTCCGGCCAGGAACGAAAAATGGTCGATGAAGAAGCCGAACTCGGCTTGGTTGCCGGCCCAGTGGCGGGGTCCGTGAAAGGCGAAGCCGAGGAACAGCACATAGGCGGCGGCGACAAGGGCCGCCTGCGAGAAGAAGGCGCCGGTCAGGAAACACAGCACCAGCGCGACCTCCAGGATCGCCGCGCACCAGGCCAGCAACAGCGGAAACGGAAAGCCGGCGGCGGCGATATAGCCGGCGGTGGCGTCCATGCCCATGAACTTGAAGGTCACGGCCATCAGGAAGACGCCGGCGAAGATCAGCCGGGCGACGACAAGGGCCGCGGTCGCCACGGTGATTGAGTGATTTGCGACGACATGCTCGTTCTCCAGCTTTGCAGGTTGATCGCTCCTAGGACGCGCGACCGGCGCCAGGTCCGACACATCAGTCCAATTTTTCTCGACAGGATCGCAGAGGGCTTTCGAAGCGTCACACCGTACAGCAAGAGCGATTTTCGGTTTGCCGGCTGACGGCATATTATTGCTCGCTCCAAGGGGGAATCGGACATGGCCAAGGCATTGACCATCGGCGCACCGCGGCATCCGGCGACGAGCACCGTCTACGAACAGGAATGCAGGGATATGCTGGTTCCGCATCTCGACGCCCTGCTCCGCAAGGTCGAGGCCGCCGGCTGGGACCGCGGGCAGGCCGCCTCGGCGCTCATGTATCTCGCCGCGATGCGGCTGAAGCCGGCCTGACGACACGCCGGCCCGGACGGCTTTCCGGCGCATAGCGATGTTGAAACTTGTTGGTAATCACGGACGTGATATCGTTAGTCGGGGCTAATGCACCGGTGTGTCGGTGCAGGGATTTTGGGTGGGCTGAAATTTGCGCACGAGCGTCAGGTTTGGGGCGACATCTCATGGCGAGCGGTCGGCACCGCTGGAGTGC
>NZ_RZOL01000482.1:0-4288 GCF_004022985.1 Mesorhizobium sp. M7A.F.Ca.ET.027.02.1.1
GCTTTGCACTATGAAGCTGCTCCTCGTTGCGCCGCGGGCGCGACACCTCGACTTTGTCCTCGATGCCGTGGAGGCCTGGTTCGACCGCACCCGCGCGGCGGGCCTGTGGATCACCGCTGGCATCGGTGGTCGCGTCGTGCTCTGGTTCGACGCCGCGTTCGCCGAACAGCCGAGCCTGCTGATCCCGGCGCATCCCGCGCGGGGCCGGATCGACCGCGCGCTGGGCAATCTGATCGGGGTTGGCGTCGCCGAGGCGCATGAGCTGGAGTTGCGGGTGGAAGCGGCGGCGGGCGACCCACAGGTATCGGTCGCGCATCTGGATGGGAGAAGTTGAGAAGGTCCTCCTAAGCTACAGTTTCTCAGAGCGTGACCACCACTTCGATCAGGTCGAGGCGATCTTCGAGCGACATAAGGCGCAGTCGCCGATGTCGCACACGTTGATGCTTCCATTCCGCCTGAAGGCGGGCGAGACGGTCCAAGCCGAGTTCGACGCCTTGCGTGGCACGTGGAGTTTGGAGGATCTCGCCGAAGATGAGCGACAGCCTGGCCGATTCATCCTGGGTTGCGGCGAACGGGGAGCGGTTCGCACGCATCCTCTCCGACAGCGACCAGAATCAGGTCGAGATCAGCTACAATGAGGCCAAGCAGCGTATCGAAGCCCATATCAATCCTCCGGGCGAGCAGCTCAAGATTATCGAGGCTGCAGAAGAAAACCGCCGCAGAATGGGACAGGTAAATCGGTTGGCGATGTGGGCAGTCCACTCGCGCGAGAAAGGTGGTATCGAGGAAGGCTTGACCCTCGAAGAGGCTATCGAACTAGCTGATCAAGTGATGGCCGAACCGCCCGAGGATGCCGATGATGGCGGATTCGGACTAGCCCAAAAGATGACCTCCTTCGCCATTGTTGGAGCAGCAGCAATTGTCGTCGCAAGGGCCGACATGGCGTTTCTCGATGCAAGGCTCGAATGGGCTCGCGAACGGCTTGAGGCGGGTTGTCAGAATCGGCGTTCGCCAGCAGAAGAACACTTTACTGTTGATGAGGCGCGGCCCTTCAAGGTCGTCGCGGTCGCACTCGCCAACAAGATGGCGAGGATTATCTGGGCGCTGCTCACCAAGGGCGGGACATATCGAAATACTGGTGCGGCAAGCGGCGCAGCACGCGCCTGAGCCGAACGACGACCAGGACGGACTGGCCGGCGCGATGCCGGACAGAGGCGAGGTGCACAATTAGACGATGACCCACGGGACGAAATCCCGAGGCGAGAGAGGCCGGCGCGACAATGCGCTTACAGCGCGTCAGATTGATCAGCCCCTCGCATCGCGAATTTCATCGAGGCCAGCGGTCTTAGACCGCGCTGAAAGGCCGGACATATGACCGCACCTATCCCGCTGGATGAAATGTCTGAAAAAGCGCTTGCCCGCGTGGCCGTTCCACATATGTCG
Source organism: Mesorhizobium sp. M7A.F.Ca.ET.027.02.1.1 (assembly GCF_004022985.1). NCBI lineage: Bacteria > Pseudomonadati > Pseudomonadota > Alphaproteobacteria > Hyphomicrobiales > Phyllobacteriaceae > Mesorhizobium > Mesorhizobium sp. M7A.F.Ca.ET.027.02.1.1. The sequence continues at coordinate 1,444 of NZ_RZOL01000482.1, forward strand.
CGCTATAACCGAGCTCGTTGTGCGTTACCCACCACTGGCTCCGGTAGGAATAGCCATCTGCACGCATAGCAGAATGGCGGCCGTTCTGGACGTCCTCAAAGACCGAAGCTGGGGGCACCCCTCGCACGTACCCTCGCACAGCATCAGTTTCCCGAAGCGCGAAAGATCACGCAGGCTCGTGCTCAATCCGCCGCCCGCCATCGGCATACCGGCGCTATCGACGATGATATAGGCGTCGTCTTCGCAGCCAAGCGGTCCCCACAGGCGGTCCTGGAGCAGCTTTGCGAACGAGTGTCCCATCGCCCGAGCCATGACCCACGCCAATATTTCCGTATTGATGGTTAGATAATTAAACGGGCCACCATGCGAGGTTTTGCTGCGAATGGTTTGCAAGTAGTCGCAAACCGTCTGCGGCCCCTCATACCCCGCTAGCCTTGGACGAAAGCCGCACGCACGTGCATATTCCCACAGATCTGACTTCTCGTCGGCGTAGACTTCGGTGTGCGCCAGGCCGGTCTGCATGTCCATGACCTGACGCAGGGTGGCGTCTGCCCAACCCGATCCCTGCAGCTCCGGAAGGTAGTACGGGATCAGCTTGCTGTCATCGAGAAGGCCTTCGTGCATGAAAGCCGCCGCGAGGGTGCCCGCATAGGACTTTGTGACTGAATGACAAGCGTGCGGGCGATGCCGCTCAAGGGCACCCAAGTATCGCTCGTATACGATCCGGCCACGATGCAATACCAAGATGCCATCGGTGTAAGTGTCGAATAGGGCCTCGTCGAAGCCGCGAGAACGGCCGTTGGTATCCGAAAACACCAACGCCTCGATCTCGCTCGTCCTGTCGTGGTTCTCCAGAGCCGAAGGGGCGCCAGGCCCGCGCCGCACATTGACGGTGGCGGTGAGCTCGCGCATGTGGGACAGCGACCACCGGATCTGCGGGAAGCTGCGGAAGGCGTCGCCTTCGAATGCAATCCGCTTATCAGCGGGTGGCGGCGCACCCTGCATCCAGCCCAGGACGCCGGGGTCGGACGCGTGACCGTCGAGATAGCGAACTCCATTTCTAGCGTGCTCATATGATCCTTTCCGTGACCAAGGTACGCTCGCCAACTGTGAAAGCGTCTAAGCTAACTTCTAATGGTGACGATCGGAGAGCGGGTTAAATGGGGTGTCGAGATCAATGGGATAGATGGGTCTGCGAGCTCTATGCCAGCTGTAGGCAGCCATCTTGCCTGTCGAGAGGCCTGGCGGATCAGTGGTCACAATCGCCTTTGCTCGGGACTCGAAAAAAGCCCTGAAATGAACGGCCGATTTGATGCAAATGATCTGATATTGGGTGATGTCAGCGCCAGTTAACAAGAACGGACGATCGTCATAAGTTTGATCGTACAAATTCTGCGTAACGATAATTTCTACATTTCCAACGCGCAAGCGAGCAGTTTTACCATAACACACCGGCACTTGTGCATACATAGGAGTTACATATATGGCATTTCCGTCTGATAGTGCGCAGACTTTTGCGTCGTGGAGCTCAATAGAAGTGCCGTGAAGTTCGTCGGTCTTAGCGCCGAGCAAACCAGAAACTGCTCCCCCAACGCCCACTTTGTGAGCAAGAACGGCAATTTCAGGGTCGTAAATGTATCCAAAGATCGCCTTGGGAAGATCTCGAGCCAAAATCTCGCGCAAGAGATGCGTTCCATCCCCAGGTGCCCCGCCACCAGCATTATCAGACGTTTCATTGATGACGATATACCCGACGCCCGGCTTTTTTAGCTCGGCGAGAGCCAGATCTACTGCCGCGTCCGGCATGGGGAACTCATCCGCTTTCATCTGCTCCCGTTTCTCCCAGACGTACTTCGCGATCTCGGAGGCGGCATCCTCTGCGCCATTTTCCGATACAACAACGACAGACGCTCCAACACACGGCACATCCGCAGGAGCGAAACCCTGGAAAAAGGTTGCATCGATTAGGTCGTGTTTATCTACGTAATCGGCGATATACTCTGTCACAGATTTCAAGGGTTCAACCGAAGTTTGCCCCATTTTGAAGACCAGCAGAGGAAGTTGCACAAGCGCCGTTTGGGGTGTCACCTCGCCACGCAGCATGCCAATCAGAGTTGTCATGGCCAAGTAGCCAGCATCCGCCATATCAATGTGGGGGTATTGCTTACAGCCGAACAGGCCATTCGATAATTCAACCATTTCCGGTGTGATGTTCCCGTGCAGATCGAGCGCTGCGGTAATGGGCATATCCGGCCCGACGACCTCCCGCAGTCGTTCTAACGTATAGGCCTCCAAATCATCGGTGTTCTCCGCGCACCCGGCGCCGTGGAGCATCATGCATATACCGGTATAGTCGCTCCTTCGCTCTTCGGCGACACGCACAAGTTCTCCGACAACATGTTCGACAGCCTCTTTGGTGAGTTTCGGGCCGGCGATATCATGTACTGCAACACTTGGGATTAATTCGACAGCACAGTCTTCCGCTGCTCTGATCATGCCCCCAAGATAGTCAGGCGTATCCCGAAATTGGGTAAATATGTCGTCGCCCATCAGCAATCCATTCGGGGCCCAACGGTCGAGACCTGCGGTACCGGGAGCAAAGGTGTTGGTTTCATAACCAATCCGACCGAATAGAATTTTCATACTTTCCTCACGTTGGGGGGCTTTCTGCGGTGTTCCTCAGCTCCGGGGTGAGCATTGGATCGCGCTCTCGCATGAGACCGGACTTCATCTCCGAATGCACGGAAGATTCGCGCGGAGGCGTCGTCCGACTTTACCCAATACTCGGGATGCCATTGCACTCCGACCGCGAAGGTTCCGTCGCGGTCGGAGTGCAATGGCATCC
>NZ_RZOL01000483.1:0-4260 GCF_004022985.1 Mesorhizobium sp. M7A.F.Ca.ET.027.02.1.1
TCCCCTACTCCCCTACTCCCCTCTAGCCAATCTTGTTGGGGATCCTGGCCTCTATCCTGCTGAAGGCGAAGACCAGAATACCGGTGATCGTCATGTAGATCAGCGCCAGCAGCAGCAGGGGCTCATAGGTGAGGTAGGTGTCCTGCCGCACCTTGGACGAAACGGCGAAGATGTCGATGACACTGATCGTTGCCACCAGCGGCGTCGATTTCAACTGCAGCACGGTCTCGCCGGTCAGCGTCGGCAGCGCCCGGTAGATGGCCTGCGGCAGCCAGATCCGCCGGAATGCCTTCCAGCGGCTCATGCCGAAGGCACGCGCCGCCTCCAGTTGTCCCTTGGGCACACCGGCAAAGGCGCCACGCATCACCTCGCCCTCATAGCCGGCGAAAGACAGGGTCAACGCCAGCACGCCATAGGGCCAGGCTTGCCTGAGATATGGCCACATCCAGGATTCGCGGATCCACGGATATTGCGGGAACAGCGAACCCAGGCCGTAATAGAGCAGCCAGAGCTGGATCAGCAGCGGCGTGCCCCGGATCACCGTGCAGAACACCTTGGCAGGCGCGGCGAACCAGAATGAGCCGGCGGCTTGCGCCAGCCCGAGCGGCACGGCGAGCAGAAAGCCCAGCACGCAGGTGACGGCCAGGATCCACAGCGACCGCCAGATGCCGATCAAGCCCATTTCATAATATTGCGGCAGCCAGTCCCAGCGCATGAAAAAGGCAGCCGACAAAACAAGGCCCAGTGCGATCAGGATCAGCACGATGCGGTGCGGCTGCAGCCACAGCGATGTTCGCGCGACGACGTTGATGATGGCAGCCTCGTTGGCCATCAGCGCGCCTCCTTGAGCGAAGGCATGCCGCGCCGCGACCAGGTCTCGACCCGGCCGATGACGAGGTTGGAGAACAGCGACAAAAGCAGATAGAGCACGCCCGCCGCGAAAAAGAAGGTGAAATAGGCTTTGGTGACACCCGCCGCCTGCCGCGTCGCCAGCGCCAGTTCGTAGAAGCCGACGACCGCCAATAGCGCGGTATCCTTGGTGGCGATCAGCCAGAGATTGGCGAGGCCCGGTATGGCGAAGGGCAGCATTGACGGCAAGGTGATGCGCCGCAACAGCAGGCCCGGAGACATTCCATAGGCGCGGGCGGCCTCGATCTGGCCCTGCGGAATGGCCAGGATCGCGCCGCGTATCACCTCTGTCGAATAGGCGCCCTGGACGAAGCCGAGCACGGCGATGCCGGCGGCAAGGCCGCTCACATCGACGCGCTGATAGCCCATGGCCGTCAGCGCCTGATTGATCAGGTCGGTTCCGGCGTAATAGAGCAGCAGGATCAGCACCAGCTCGGGCACGGCGCGCACGATGGTGGTGTAGACCGCCAGGAGATCGCGCACCCCCGGCCCGCCATAAAGCTTGCCGTAGGCGCCGCCGGTGCCGATCAGAAGGCCGAGGCACGTGGCGCCCAGCGCGATCTCGATCGAGTGCAGCAGCCCGACCAGAAGCGTCCCGCCCCAGCCTGGCGGGTAGGGCGAGAGAAGCTCGGTGATGCCGGCCGCGGAGGCCGAAAGAAGTGCGTCGATCAGCGTCGCCCCCGAAGTGCTGGCCAACCGCCGACGGCTGTGTCGGCGGCAAACATGCCTGGGAAAGATCGGGCAGGTGGGGCATGGCGCTGACGCCATGCCCCACGGCTCATGCGAGGATCGTCAGTTCGACTGCGCGCCGCCGCCGCCGTAAATGTCGAAATCGAAGTATTTCTTCGAGATCTCGTCATATTTGCCGTTGGCGCGGATCGCCTTGATGCCGGCGTTGATCTTGCCCTTCAGTTCGGTGTCTTCCTTGCGCACGCCGGCGCCGACGCCCGGTCCGAGCACTTCGTCATCGGGAGCGACCATGCCCTTCAGGTCGCAGCAGGCCTTGCCCTGGTCGGATTTCAGGAACTCGCCAAGCGCGATGGAATCGGCCTGAACCGCATCGAGGCGGCCGGCGGCAAGATCGTTGTTGGCTTCGTCCTGGGTCTGGTATTCCTTGATCTCGGAGGCTGTGCTGCCAAAATGTTTCTTGGCGTAGACAGCGTGCACCGTCGAAACCTGCACGCCGACGATCTTACCCTTGAGGTCGTCCGGGGCGGAGCCGAATTTCTGGTCCTTGGGGCCGATGATCGCGGTCGGCGTGTTATAGTACTTGTCCGAGAAATCGATCGTCTTCGCGCGCTCGGCGGTGATCGACATCGAGGAGACGATGAGGTCGATCTTCTTGGTCGTCAGTGCCGGGATGATGCCGTCCCAGGCGACCGGAGTAATGACGCAATCGAGCTTCTCCTCGGCGCAGACGGCATCGATGAAGTCGATCTCCCAGCCAACCCACTTGCCCGAAGCATCGGGCGAGGTGAAGGGCGGATAAGGCTCGGCTGCGACGCCGATCTTGACCGGATCGGCCTTGGCTACGCCCATGGCTGCGACGCCGAGCAGCAGCGCTGCGGCGAATGTCTTCAGAACGGTCTTCATTTCATGACTCCCAGTTTGTTGTTGGTTCCCGGTTTTCTTCCGTCCCGGCCTGTCCTAGCCGATGTTGCGGATGAACTGCTTCAGCCTTTCGGATCTGGGCGCGCCGAAGATCTGCTCGGGCGGGCCTTCTTCCTCGACCAATCCATTGTAGAGATAGACGACATGCGTCGCGACCTCGCGGGCGAACTTCATCTCGTGGGTGACCAGCACCATGGTGCGGCCTTCGCGCGCCAGGTCGCCGATCACCTTCAACACCTCACCGACCAGCTCGGGATCGAGTGCGGAGGTGGGCTCGTCGAACAGCATGACGCGCGGATTGATGGCCAGCGCACGGGCGATCGCCGCGCGCTGCTGCTGGCCGCCCGACAGATAGGCCGGATAGACGTCGCGCTTTTCGGCCAGACCGACACGGGCGAGCAGTTTCTCGGCCTCGCCGATCGCCACATCGCGCTTGACGCCAAGCACATGTACGGGAACTTCGATGACGTTTTCGATCAGCGTCATGTGGCTCCAAAGGTTGAAGTTCTGGAACACCATGCCGAGCTTGGAGCGGATGCGCTCGATCTGCTTGCGGTCGGCCGGAACCGTATGCCCATGGCTGTCGGCCTTGAGCTTGATCTCCTCGCCATTGACGCGAATGATGCCGCTGGTCGGGTTTTCCAGGCAGTTGATGCAGCGCAGCAGGGTGGATTTGCCGGAGCCCGAGCCGCCGATGATTGCGATGACCTCGCCGTCGCGCGCCGACAGCGAGACGCCCTTCAGCACATGCAGCTCACCGAACTTCTTGTGCAGGTTTTCGACGTGGATGGCTTCGGCGGCGCCGTCATGCGCCTTGCCGGATTGGACTGTGGCAGCTTCCAACACGCTCACTGGGTGACCTCTATAGGGTCGGTGGCGGTTCGTCGAACGTCTATCCGGCTAATCAACATATACGCTGTACTGCCCCGCTCCAGACTTCAGCATGGACCCAACGGCGCGAGCCCGTCAATCCTGCTTATTACGGCACTTGCGAGCTTGTTGTGCAAGTGTATAAATAGCCTTCCATGAAATTTTCTCGATTTTTTTCAGCGAAAAAGGACTTCGATGAGCGCTTTCGGATCACAGTCCATGGCTGCGCCGCTGCGCCGCGTGCTGATGCGGTCGGCAGCCAACGCCATGCGCAATGCCGACAGGGCTGCTTGGCACTATGGCCCGGGTTTCAATCCGGCGAAAGCGGCATCGCAGCACGCGCTCCTTGCTGAACTGGTGGCGGCTTCCGGTGCCGAAATCGAATGGATCGAGGACACGGCGGATGGACTTTCGGATTCGGTGTTCACGCACGACCCGTCGCTGATGACCGATCGCGGCGCGCTGATCCTGTCCATGGGCAAGCCGTTGCGCGCCAGGGAGCCCTCGCTGCATGAGGAAACCTACCGAAGGCTGGGTATTCCAATCCTGGGCCGCGTCGAGGTTCCTGGCCAGGTCGAAGGCGGTGATTGTGTATGGCTCGATGCCCGCACGCTGGTGATCGGGCGCGGTGTCCGCTCCAACCAGGAAGGCATCCAGCAGGTTTCCAACCTGCTGACGCCGCTGGGCGTTTCCGTCTACGGCTTTGATCTGCCGCTGTGGCAAGGCGAAGAGGCGTGCCTGCATCTGATGTCGGTGATCAGCCCGCTGGCCGACGACCTCGCACTGGTCTATTCACCGCTTTTGCCGGCCCCGTTCTATCAGATGCTGAAGGCGCGCAACATCCGGCTGGTCGAAGGCGACGCCGAAGAG
>NZ_RZOL01000484.1:0-4253 GCF_004022985.1 Mesorhizobium sp. M7A.F.Ca.ET.027.02.1.1
GCAAAATCCCCGACAGCGTGCCGGACCGCGCCGCACTCGAGCCGCATCTGCACAAGCCGCTGTCGTCGGTCCCCAACCCCTTCGGCGGCGACTATGCCAGCTTCGCCGACCACAACAACGCGATGCTTTGCCGCTTCCTCGACACGTTCGGCTTCGACTACGAGTTCGCCAGCGCGACGCAATACTACAAGTCCGGCCGTTTCGATGCGATGCTCAAGCGCGCCGCCGAACGCTATGAGCAGATCATGGCGGTGATGCTGCCGACGCTCGGGCCTGAGCGGCAGGCGACCTACAGCCCGTTCCTGCCGATCTCGCCGAAGAGCGGCCGCGTGCTTTACGTGCCGATGAAGCATGTCGACGCCAAGGCCGGCACCATCACCTTCGACGACGAGGGCACCGAGACCACGCTTTCGATCACCGGCGGCCGCGTGAAGCTGCAGTGGAAGCCGGATTTCGGCATGCGCTGGGCAGCGCTTGGCGTCGATTTCGAAATGTTCGGCAAGGACCACCAGACCAATGCGGTGGTCTACGACCGCATCTGCAACATTCTGGGCGGACGGGCGCCGGAGCATTTCGTCTACGAACTGTTCCTCGATGAGAACGGCCAGAAGATTTCGAAGTCGAAAGGCAACGGGCTGACCATCGACGAGTGGCTGACCTATGCGCCGACCGAAAGCCTGGGGCTCTACATGTACCAGCGGCCGCGGCAGGCCAAGAAGCTGTATTTCGACGTCATCCCGCGGGCCGTGGACGAATACTATACGTTCCTCGCCGCCTATCCCCGGCAGGACTGGAAGGAACGGCTGGGCAACCCGGTCTGGCATATGCATGACGGCAACCCGCCCGCGATCGACATGCCGGTGCCGTTCTCGCTGCTGCTCAATCTGGTCAGCGCCTCCAACGCGCAGAACAAGGATGTGCTGTGGGGGTTCATTTCACGTCATACGCAAGGCGTGACGCCAAAGACGCATCCCGAGCTCGACCGGCTGGTCGGCCATGCGATCCGCTATTTCGACGATTTCGTGAAGCCGACGAAAACCTTCCGGCCTGCCGACGAGGTCGAGCGCGAGGCGCTGGCAGCCCTCGACGAAGCGCTTGGGGCGCTGCCGGCCGACGCCAACGGCGAAGCGATCCAGAACGCCTCGCTCAACGTCGCGCGCAGGATCGAGCGCTATCAGGATCATTCCAAGCAGAGCCCGGAGGGTGGCCCCGGCGTATCGGGCGCCTTCTTCCAGATGATCTATCAGGTGCTGATCGGCCAGGAGCGCGGCCCGCGCTTCGGCTCGTTCGCAGCGCTCTACGGCGTTGCCGAGACACGTGCGCTCATTGAGCGGGCGCTGGCTGGTCAGCTGGCTTGAGCACGCCGTCGACCTCTTCCAGGATCGAACCCGGCGCCTGAGGCGCCTGGCGTGGCGCGGCCGGCATCGCCGGCATGCCGGACAGATCGGGCGCCGATCCGAAAATGCCCTTCTTCGCCGTGCGTGCCATGTCGCCAGCCTCGACATAGGGTCCGCCCTTGGCGGCGCGCGCCCAGCCATTTTCGACCAGCCACTGACCGACATCCTGCTTGCCGATCCGGCACTCGGCTGCGATCAGGTCGCGGCCACCTTCCGGCGGCACGGTGCAGACCACCGCGCGGCCGCGCAGGAAGGCGCGGAACGCCGTCCGCGCCCGGACGCCGCACGGCCAGGGCTTGCCGTCCTCGCTGCAGGTCTCGTCCTGCCTGACGATATCGATGCCGGAAACCGCGACCGAGTAGCCCTTCGCCTCGATCAGGCCGGCGGCCGGCGCAACCGGCTGGAACAGCTTTGTGCCGTTCCAGTCGTCGGGCATTTTCGGCTTGGGCGGCACGGCCAGCGCGAGCTTGCTCAACGGTTCGCGCGGCTCGACCCGTTCAAGCCCCTCGGCGGGCAGTTCCGGTGACGCGACGATTTGGGGATCGATCGCCCTCGAATGCAGCACCGGCTTTGGCGGCTGCGGGGCTGCTATGGCCGATGTGGCCGGCTCCTGCGGCACCGTCCCGGCAGCCTGCTGCGCCATCGTGTCGGCGCCCGGATCAAGCTGGTCCACCGTGATGACGCTTTCACTTCCTTTCAACGTGCGACCGCCAGTGACGACCATGGCCGCCATCACAGGCACCATCAGAACCGCCAGCGCATGATGGAGAAGCCGCACCAGCCGGACCTATTGGCTTGCCCAGACAATCCGCGCCACCCATTCGACATCGCGCATGGGAATATCGCGGTCGGGATGATCGGGATTGAGCGAGACCAGCGCAATCGACTTGACGGTCTGGCGCTCGAGCACCTTGGCCATCACCTCGCCTGATGTGGTCTTGACGACGACGCGATCGCCCTTGCGGGTGACGGCGCCCGGTTCGACGATGAGGACGTCGCCATTGCGGTAGAGCGGCAGCATGGAATCGCCTTGCACCTGCAGCGCGTAGGAACTCTCGGTCGATTGCGCCGGCAGTTCGATCAGATCCCAACCCTGCCCGACTGGAAAGCCGGCATCGTCGAAGAAGCCGCCGGCGCCGGCTTGGGCAAAGCCGAGCAACGGCACGGAGCTTCTGCGGGCGACCGAAGCGGCATGGCTGGTCGAAGCACCATTGCTGATCCCGGGCCGGCCTTCGATCAGACCGGTGAATTCGTCGAGTGAGGCGCCCGTCGCCTCGATGATCTTGGCCAGCGATTCGGTCGAGGGCCAGCGTGGTCGGCCATCCGACGACAAACGCTTCGACTTGTTGAAGGCAGTGGAATCGAGCCCCGCACGCTTGGCCAAACCCGAGGCCGAAAGCGAATAACGCTTGGCAAGAGCATCGATGGCAGCCCAGACTCGGTCGTGCGAGAGCATGCTCGCTCTCCTTCGGTGCAGGAAAAAATACCTTTCCCTTCTAGTCTTGGAATGTCGTTTTGTCCACCGGTCGTGGAGTGGTTGCAAACGTTTCCGTCGATCGCGGAAAGTCCGACTACCGGGATCGATCGACGCCCTTGGCCAAGCTGCGCAGACCCTGGTGCGATGTCATGAAAATCCGCTCCGTTTGCGTCGGTGGCCGCGGGTTCACGGCACGACCAAGTGCCGCAACGACCTCGTCAATCTCAAGAAAGTTGCGAGCCTTGCGATCGTAGACGCCGGCTGTCGTCAGGATCAACGCGGCCGTCTCGCCATTGTCGAGGACGAAGCGGTGCTTGCCTACAACCTGGGTGCCTTCCCAGGTCTCGATCGAGGACACCACTTCGAAGCGGCGCCACAGCCTGATCTCGCGTGCATAGACCGCTTGCAGTCCGCCCATCATCGGCGCCCAGCCATTCTTCCTTGCCAGCGTGATGAGGCCTGCACGAACAAACAGGTCGATGCGGCCGAGATCGGCCAGCATCATGTAGCGCGCATTGTTGAGATGGATGTTGAAATCGATGTCGGTCGGCAGGCAGCGGAAAGCCAGCCGGCCTTCGCCGCCCATCGCATAGGGGCCACGGCTGCGTGCCGTGGCCATCATGCGCACCATGCGCGCCCAGACATACATTACAGCGCCCCATGTCCTCTTGGACGCGCGAAGGTCGCTGCAAGACGCTTGATTTTGCCCATGCGTCAGGCTGCCTGCTTCACGTCGCCTTTCGCATAGGGATCGAAGCGCTGGTAGAAGGTCTCGCCCTTCTCGGCCATGTCGAGCAGCAGCTTGGGTGCCTTGAACTCGGCGCCGTATTTCTTCTGCAGGTTCTTGGCGATCTTGACGAACGCCTTGGCGCCGATGCCGTCGATGTAGGACAGCGCACCGCCGGTGTAGGGCGCGAAGCCGAAAGCGAGGATCGAGCCGACATCGGCCTCGCGCGGGTCGGTGACGATGCCTTCTTCCATCACCCGCGCCGCTTCCAGCGCGATGGTGACCAGCAGCCGCAGCTGCAGTTCCTCATAATCGACCTTCTCGGGTGCAAGCTGCGGATAGAGCTCCCTAAGGCCCGGCCACAGTTTCTTCTTGGCTGGCTTTGCCGGGTAATCGTAAAAACCCTTGCCATTCTTGCGGCCGAAGCGGCCGTGATCGTCGACCATGGTGTCGATCAGCGCCATCTGCTTGGGATCGACCGCCTTGTCGCCCAGATCCCTGATGGTCTGCTTCATGATCTTCTGGGCAAGGTCGATGGCCGTCTCGTCGGTTAGCGCCAGGGGGCCGACCGGCATGCCTGCTGCCTTCGCCGCGTTCTCGATCATCGGCGCGGGAACGCCCTCGATCAGCATCTTGTAGGCTTCCGACATGT
>NZ_RZOL01000485.1:0-4243 GCF_004022985.1 Mesorhizobium sp. M7A.F.Ca.ET.027.02.1.1
GTCCCAGCGTAGGATCGGTGACGTTCTGGCTGGCAATGGCGCCGGCGCCCGCCTGCGCATAGGCGCAGCGCGCCGCCACAGCAGGCGACGAGGAGGACACCGCGACCCCGAACATGCCGGTGCGGCTGCACCGCGCGACGATGGAGAATGTCATGACTTTTAATCCGGGATAACTGCGGTGCCGTCGATCTCGACCAGCCAGTCCGGCCGCGCCAGGGCCTGCACGACAAGGCCGGTCGAGACGGGATGCACGCCTTTGATATACTCGCCCATGGTGCGGTAGACCGCCTCGCGATGGCGGACATCGGTAATGTAGACCACCACCTTGACCAAATGCTCCATGGTGCCGCCGCACTCCTCGATCAGCTGGCGGATGTTCTGCATGACCTTGTGCGTCTGTTCGACCGGATCATGGCTTTCGATATTCTTGGCCGTGTCGAGGTCCTGCGGGCATTGGCCGCGCAGATAGACGGTCCTGCCGCCCCGCGTAACGACCGCCTGGCACAGATCATTGTCGAGCTTCTGCTCGGGATAGGTGTCCTTGGTGTTGAACTTGCGAATTCTTGTATGGGCCATCTTGGTCTCCGTCAGTCGGCTCGAGGTCGGGACGTCCGTTTCTATGCCACTTTGGTCTCGCGCTTTGCGGACGCATGGTAGGCCAGGTACTTGCGCTGCGTGGAGATATGGTCCGCCACATGCTGGGCGTCGTGCCAGACGCCCCAGATGAAGCTCGACCCCCGCCGCGATTGCCACGGCAGTCCCAGGAAATAGATTCCCGGCTCGGTCGACACGCCGCGCTGGTGCTTCGGCTTGCCCTTTTCGTCAAACACATCGACCTTCAGCCAGTTGTAATAGACGGTGAATCCCGTTGCCCAGATGATCGAACCTATCCCGGCTTCCGCCAGGTTCAGCTCGAGAATGGGATCAGTCATGCATTGCGGGTCCGGTCCGATCTCGCGGGCCGCGGGCTCCTCGGGAAGGTCGAGGCCGTTGCGAGCGACATAGGCGTCGGCCTCGTCCAGCACCGACATGTAGTTCGCATCGCCGCGCGCGATATTTTTAGCCAAGTCCGACGCGAAGGTCAGAACCCCGTCCTTGTAGGATTCAGTCCGGCCAACCAGCATTATCCCTTGCGCGGCAAGACGCCGGAAGTCGATCGTCTGGCCGCCGCGCGCACCGCTGACCGCGATAGTGACATGTTCGGTGCCCGGCGCCGGCGCCTGGGCGTCCCACTTGCCTAAAACCCCCAGCCACCAGCAGAAGTCACGCTCGCGATACGCCCGCGGCGGCCGATCATGCGGCCCGACCGAGAGGTAGACGCGCCGTCCCGCGCGCTGGAGTTCGTCGGCGATCTGCACCCCCGAGGACCCGGAGCCGACCACCAGCACCGCACCTTCGGGCAACTGGCCCGGATTGCGATAGGCGCTGGAATGGATCTGCATCGCTCCGGCATCCCCGGGGACAACCGCCGGAATGACCGGATGCTGGAAAGCCCCGGTAGCGGCAACCACGCTCCTGGCCTCGATCACGCCATCCGAGGTTTCGACCCGGAAGCCGGGACGGCCGACAAGCCTTTCCACGCTCCTGACCTCCACGCCGCAGCGAATGGGGGCAGCGATCATGCCGGCGTAAGCGACAAAATAGTCGGCGACCTTCTCCTTGCCGACAAAGGCGTCGGGACCGGCGTCCGGAAATTCCATGCCGGGAAAACGATCATGCCAGGCGGGACCATTGGCAACCAGCGAGTCCCATCTTTCGGTACGCCAGCGTTCGGCGATGCGGCTCCGCTCGAGCACGAGATGCGGCACCCCGCACTTGCTCAGATGCTCGCTCATGGCCAGCCCCGCCTGGCCGCCGCCAACAACAAGCGTGTCTACCGTTTCGACTGGCATTTCAGCGGCCCTTTCTGGCTCTCCCCGGGAGTGTCTGCGGATGTGGCGGAGATCTGATCGTTTGGTTTACTGGAGGCACCGGGCAGCGAAAATTATGATTTCATGTGGCAGTGGTTAGCTTGTCCCTAAATGCCGGGAAGCATGGCCGAAGATGTGGAGCGCGGGGCGTGGATCATCACTGTTGAGTCAGAAGAAACGGACGGCTCAGAGATAAAGGCTTCTGGCCGCCTTGGACGAGAGCAACTCCTTTGCCGGCCCCTCCTGGGCGACCTTACCCTTGACCAGCACATAGCCGCGATCGGCGATGCCCAGCCCCATTTCGGCATTCTGTTCGATCAACAGGATGGTCGTGCCTTGGCGATGGATCTCCCTTGTGATCTCGAAATACTCGCCGATGAGTTTTGGCGAGAGACCGAGCGACGGCTCGTCCATGATCACCAGTCTGGGTTCGCCGATCAGCGCGCGCGCCAGCGCCACCATCGCCTGTTCGCCGCCGGACAGCGTGCCGGCGACTTGGCGCAAACGCTCATGGATGCGCGGAAACAGCTTGCACATCTTGTCCAGTTGCACCCTGAAATTGGGTCCCCTGCCCGACACCGCATCATAGCCCAGACGCAAATTCTCCATCACGGTCAGGCCGGGGAACAGCCGGCGCCCTTCGGGAACGAGCCCGACGCCGAGCGACGCCAGGTTTTCCGTGCCGAGCGTCGCCATGTCCCTGCCCATCACCTCGACCTTGCCGCGCTGCGCCCGCACGACGCCGCAGACGGTCATGAAGGTTGTCGTCTTGCCGGCGCCGTTCGGCCCCAGCAGGCAGACCAGTTCGCCGGGGCGCACGCTCATCGCCACGCCGCGCAGCATCGGCACCGCGCCATAGGAAGTATCGACACCCCTGAGTTCAAGCATGGGCGACCGCCTTCCCGAGATAGGCTTCCTGGACGCGCGGGTCGGCGCGCACCGCCGCGAAGTCGCCTTCGGCGATCTTGCTGCCATAGTCGATGCAGGTGACATGCTGCGGGAACGCTTCGACCACCCGCATGTCGTGCTCGATCAGGACCACCGACAGAGCAGGGTTTTGTACGCGCAGCCGCGTGATGTCGGCCACCAGCGCGTCGGTTTCCGTGTCGTCCATGCCGACCGAAGGTTCGTCGAGCAGCAAGAGCTTGGGCTGCGATGCGAGCGCTCGGGCAATTTCCAGCCGCCGCCTGTCGGCTTGGGCCAGTGTACCCGCTGGCCGGTAGCGTTGTTCGAACAGGTCGCCGGAGCCGAGCTTGAGCAGGGTTTCGGCCTTTTCCACACAAGCCGCCATCTCGCGGCGCGATGCGCCAGGCCTAAACAGCGCGGTCAGCACGCCGGTCCTGGTGCGGGTGTGCATGCCGATGATCACATTGTCGAGGACGCTGAGGTCGGAGAACAGTCGCGACGACTGGAATGTGCGGGCGATGCCGCGGTCGACAACTTCGTAGGACGGGCGGCCGGTGATCTCGACGCCGTCGAACGTCACCCGGCCGGAGGTCGGCCGGTAGACGCCGGTCACGACATTGAACAGCGTCGACTTGCCGGCGCCGTTCGGGCCGATGACGGCGAGCACCGCGCCCTTGTCGATCGACAGGCTGACATCGTTGAGCGCGACCAGGCCGCCGAAGCGCATCGTCAAATTCTCGACCTTGAGAAGCGCGCTCACAGTCCGCCTCCGTAGCGCCGCATACGTTGCGGGAACAGACCTTGCGGCCGGATCATCAGGAAGCCGATGATGACGACGCCGAAGAACAGCAGGCGGTAGTCGGCGAACGCGCGCAATTTCTCCGGCAGGATGGTCAGCAGGAACGCACCGACGATGACACCGAAAATATTGTCCATGCCGCCGACGATGACCATGGTCATGATGGTGACGGAGACCAGGAAGGTGAAATTGTCGGGAGAAATGTAGGAGACGTAGAAGGCGTAGATCGTGCCGGCGAAGGCGGCGAGAAAGGCGTCGACGGCGAAGGCCAGCACTTTGAACCACGCCACATTGATGCCTTGCGCCTTGGCGGCGATCTCGTCGGCGCGCAGCGCGTTCCAGGCCAGACCGATGCGCGAGCCGTGCAGCCGATGGGCGGTGACGATGGCGACGACGACCAGTGCGGCCGACAGATAATAGAAATTCGCCTGGCTCGGCAGCTTCCAGCCGAAGATCACCAGCGGATCGGCAAAGGAATGGCCGAACAGGCTGGGCGCCGGAATGCCGACCAGTCCGTTGGGTCCGCCGGTCCAGCTGAAATTGTTCAGCAATTGCTGGACCACGACGCCGAAGGCGATGGTGACGAGCGCGAGATAAGTGTCGCGCGTGCGCATCGACGGGATGCCGA
>NZ_RZOL01000486.1:0-4234 GCF_004022985.1 Mesorhizobium sp. M7A.F.Ca.ET.027.02.1.1
TGCCAGCAGCTACGCCGCCAGAGCGTCATCCGCAGCCTGCTTGATCAGCCATTCGATGTGATTTGACCACATCTGCAACACCTCGCGCTTCTCCTTGACGTTGCTATAGAGATTGTAGATTTCGCCAATGTCTGTCAAGGACGCCGCCTTGTGTTCACTATGTGCTCGATGACGTGTGGCAATACCTGCCGCCTGCCGAGATTTGTCGCGAGCGTCCTGCGCAGATCGTGAAGGGTCCAGTTCTCCAAAGCCACCCCGTCAGTATTGACCTTGCCGTCTAGAGCCTTCTTGCCCTTCGCGTAGCCTGAGAAGTGGCTTCTTTCGTTGCCCCTCGCAGGGAAAAAAACGTGTCATTGGTCTTCGGTACCGACTGGGGGACCGACACCGCCAGTGTGGACAGCGGAATAAGCGTAGGCTCTTCGTTCTTCGTGCGGTCACCCGATAGTTCCATGTTCCGGCTTCAAGGTTGAGGACCAACGCATCGCGGCAACTTCCGTACGCCTCTGTCCGGTCAGAATGAGCAGCTTGACGATGGAGCCGAACGAATAGCCGATATCGCCCGGTTCGGGCTCACAGCCCGTCCATATAGCCGCCAGTTCGGCATCGTTCACCACTCGCTTGCGCTTGACGATCGGGGCCGGATCCGGATTTTCCAATCCCTCGCGGGGAAACCGCGATGAGCCGTTGCGGCGGTTTGCGACACCAGTTGAAAAATGCCCGCATACACCAGAAGGCCGTGTTAGCCGCTTGCGGGTGACCCCCGGCGACGATCTTCTTGGTGATGTTAGCAATGTCGGTGTCGATCACATGGTGGATAGAGCGACTCCCGAGGGCAGGCACAAGATACCGGTTCAGGCTGGCCTCGACCAGTGCGGTGTTTTGAGGGTCGTTACTCGGCGGCCTGGAGGTGACCGCCATCGCCGTCCTCGGTATCGTCAGCGCTGATATGCGCCTGATCGGCAAGGAAGGCTGGCAGTTCCGATGGAGCTATGCTGGAATTTGGGTGACGAGGCTGATCAAGCGGCGCTCTGCGGCTTCGTTTCGATGACCTCGATTCCGTCCAGGAACCTGGCACCTGCGATGAGTTTCGGCAACTGATTTTGTCCTTTCAATCGTGCCACCTCCTGGCCGCGGCAATGACCAGCTTGAAGACCATCAGCTGGGCGATTTTCCAGGATAGCGAGCCCTTGCTACGCACCGTGCGATGGCGAACGGTTGCAAAGACGCTTTCGATGGGATTGGACGATCGCAGATGATCCCAGTGTTCGGCGGGGAAATCGTAGAGCGCCAGCGACGCATTCTGATCTTTCGTCAGTCAGTCGACCGCCTTGGCATACGCTTCGGCCTCCATCTCGATCGCATGCGCAAGCAATTTGCGCGCGCCGCTGCGAAGTACATCCGTCGGGGTATCATCGATTTCGTCGGGCTGACGAAGGCGAACAATGTGTTGATAGTCTCGTTCATGGCATATCACTCTCCTTGAGAGGTACTGGCAGGCTTCATCACCCGCCTCGATACGCCGCTCTCCTCAAGCCGTCATCATCCAGTTTCCGCCATGGCTCCCCCTGATTGATCCGCTTCACCTGTGCAACTGCACAGGCTGCCCTAGCGGGGAGATTGGCCTCCAATGGCGAAAACTTGCCGCAGGAGACCCTCCGATGACCGTGCCTATGGCGCCGCCGCTACGACAACTTGCCGACAAGCAGCGTGCGATCCACTGCCGCGCTACTGCGCCTTCAAGGGACGTCTGGATCGCGACGCAGGAGCCGATGACCGTTACGGAATCAATTCCAGGTCGCGCTGGCCGTCGCTGTGCCCGTTCGACGGTCTGGTGGCAATTTGGGCACATCTTCTGTCGCCGACAGTGGCGATGGCTGACGCTTCAACGAAACGGGGTCTTCGACGTCTGCTGCCTTCGCCGATGCTTTGCGAAGTGGCATAATGTTTCGACGCACGCAGGCGCGGGCAGGGGATGTCAGTCATGAATCTCCTGACTGGCGCGGATCAGGCCGATTGGCGGGATGAAAGATCATACGACTACACCGCTGGCCTGACGCTGCGGGAATGGGCTTGGGAGTTCTTACGCCGCAATCCAGCGTTCCAGCGCGATCTGACCGCTGCGCGCCAGCATTGCAAGACTTGGTCTCTCCAATCCTTTCTCGATATGGTCGCGTCGGCCGGCGACCTGTCACGCTGGGGTGTTCTGTTTCGCGGAGTCTTGTGGCCGCGCTTCGGTCGTATTCTGGTGTCCGCTCTGGTGCGTCCATGTGCTGCCGGTCATTGCGGAACGGTTGCCTGCCTCGTCGCCGACACCGCCGTTCGAACTCTCGGCATTGCCCTGTCGTGCAACCGTCCTGCTGGCGCCCGACAAGAGCCAGCATGTTCTTCTTCGCAATGCGGACCACGCGCTGCAGCTCGCCGTCTCGGGCGCGAATATCCTCCACCCTGTTTGCCTGCATACGCAAGCCATCTGGCCCGCGGTGCTTTTAAAGCATCGACTGAGGGGACTGGAGTGCCTCAATGCTCTCAGTCTAGGGCAACAGTTGCCCCCCCGCTTGTTTGCGCCGGAAAAGCGCGGCGTCCGTTTGTCCTTCGTTCTTCGTGCGCTCGACGGTTCGCTCGCCGGAGCACCTCATCGCGAGCTCGCCGAAGTTCTCATCGGTCAACGGCGCGTCCATGCCGACTGGGCGGATCCTCGCGATCATCTGCGCGACCGCATCCGTCGGGCCGTCTCGCGTGGCCGCGCGCTCATGAATGGTGGCTACAGAGATTTCCTAATTTGAAAAGCGACAGTCCGCGCTGTGCGTCGGTGGATGAACGTTCGCTCGCAGCTGTACCCGTCACCAACAGTTCGCCCGCCGACAGGACTGCATGGCGCCTTGCAAGGTGCGCTCTGGTCTAGCTTGTCGATGCCGAAATGAGATGGGCGAGGGTGCCAAGGCGGTGGTTCATTAGGGCCGGCCTCGACCTGGACGCACATCATTGGTCGGAAAGCGGCGTGCACCGCAATGTCGCCATAGCAGCCAAGATCCTTTGAGTCCGGACCTGCAGTCCTGTTGGACCGGCGGGTGCAACAATATGGAGGGATTTGAGGCCTCACACCGTTCCCTGGTCGACAGCTCGGTCAACATAGCACCCACCGCTTGATTATGGAAATGGTGTGCCTGGAGTGCAGCGAGTAGCGGCTTGCTGCGCACTGTCCTAAGAATAGCAGTCATGACCCGTCTGGGCGTCTCCAACACGACGATTCAACCGCTTGGGCATTGTCGCATATCCCACAATGTAGAATGCGCAACAGGGCAAAAGCTGATCCATCGGCGGTTTATCAATGCTTTTTGGCTTGGCACGGCCCATGCAACGCAATCGGCAAAAGGCGCACGAACTGAGTGGCCCATCGGCCCTAGGAGCGCTGACTTATGCCCTCCCAAGGCATGTC
Organism: Mesorhizobium sp. M7A.F.Ca.ET.027.02.1.1; assembly: GCF_004022985.1. NCBI lineage: Bacteria > Pseudomonadati > Pseudomonadota > Alphaproteobacteria > Hyphomicrobiales > Phyllobacteriaceae > Mesorhizobium > Mesorhizobium sp. M7A.F.Ca.ET.027.02.1.1. The sequence continues at coordinate 3,437 of NZ_RZOL01000486.1, forward strand.
CGGCCCGGCAGCGAGCTCAGTCGCCTGCCGGGCATCCGTGTTTCAGGTCAACGGCGTTTGGAACTTCCAATTAGGTGGCGGCATTGACCGCAGGCCGCCCCCCGGTGGGGCGGAGAGACAGTGCAGCAGGTTTCAAATCCCGCCCATGCAAAGATATTTCATTTCCAGATAGTCCTCGAGGCCATGACGGGAACCCTCCCGCCCGATGCCGGATTGTTTGATCCCGCCAAACGGTGCCGCCTCCGAGGACATGCGTCCCGTGTTGATGCCAACCATGCCATATTCCAGAGCCTCTGCCACACGCCAGACCCGCTTCAGGTTTGAGGCATAGAAGTATGCGGCGAGGCCGTAGATCGTGTCATTGGCCTCGCGCACGACCTGATCCGCATCGTTGAAGCGAATGATCGGCGCGAGCGGCCCGAATGTCTCCTCTTGCGCGACTGCCATGACGCTGGAAATCTCGGTGAGGACCGTGGGTTCGAAAAACGTGCCATTCTTGCCGATACGCTGGCCCCCGCATCGTATTGTGCCGCCTTTCGCAATGGCATCTGCGATGTGAGACTCGATCTTGGCCAGAGCATGCTTGTCGATGAGCGGTCCGATGTCCACTCCGGCATCGAATCCGTCGCCAACCGACAAGTGCCGGATTCTTTCCACGAATTTCTTGACGAACTCATCGTGAACGCTCGATTGGACGTAAATGCGGTTCGCGGAAACGCAGGTCTGGCCGGCATTGCGGAACTTCGCCTGGACCGCACCGTCAACAGCACCGTCAATGTCGGCATCATCGAAGATGAT
>NZ_RZOL01000487.1:0-4202 GCF_004022985.1 Mesorhizobium sp. M7A.F.Ca.ET.027.02.1.1
GCCATTGAAAGGCCTGGACCAGCGGCTTGGGCAGCGCCAGGCCCGAAGTCTCGATCAGGATGTGGCCGACCCTCGGCGTCAGCGACAGGACCTTGTCAAGCGCCGGGACGAAGTCGTCGGCAACGGTGCAGCAGATGCAGCCATTGGCCAGTTCGACGATGTTTTCCTCCGGACAGGTGTCGATGCCGCAGCCCTTCAGGATCTCGCCGTCAATGCCGATGTCGCCGAATTCGTTGACGATGATGGCAATGCGCTTGCCGCCGGCGTTTTCCAGGAGATAGCGGACCAGCGTCGTCTTGCCGGCGCCGAGGAAGCCGGTGACGACGGTGCAGGGAACGCGGGAGAGGTTCGCAGGCGAATCTGGGGCAGTCATGGTCAGTCCTTCAGCAGGTCGAGGGGAGGGATGCGGGCAACGAGGCCGCGCTTCAGGCTATCGGGGCGGCCACGCCAGGGAATGAGACCGTCGGTCGAGGTGGCGAAAAGCTTGGCGCCCGTGACGAGGTCGGCGCCGCTGGTCTCGGTCAGGTCGCCAAAGACATAGCTCCAGCAGCCGTCGCGCAGGATGGCGGCGCTGAGGCGCCGCTTGCAATTGCCAAGGCATTCGACGCTGCGGATGCGGATGTCGTCGCCGGATGCGGCGCGGCGCGTATCCTCCGCCAGCAATTCGCCGGCGCGGGGATGGGCGTCGGAGCCGGTCTCATTGCGGCAGGAGGCGCAGACGATGATGGTGACGCCGGCCAAGGCATCATCATGGTCGGACGAAATATCCGCTGTGCCAGCCGAAAAACTGCTGTCGTGGTCCAAAGATCGGGCTCCTTGCCCGGAAACCCGCCGGGCGATCGGATTCTAAAGTCGCAGACGGCAGGTCTCCTGGCTCGCGGGTCATCGCCTTGGGTAGCCGCCTTCCCGGGAACTCCCAGTGGCTTTCGGCCTTGGCTCTTCGCTTACAGTTGCGGGGACAGCCGCGGATTTGGGATTTTGCCCCGCACCGCATTCCCTCTTAGCTCTTGCCGTTGCGGGCAAGAGACCATCTGAACCGGATTTAGGCTTTTGCGAGCGGCGGTGTCAACGCGAGCTTACGACATGGCGATGTCGGCCAGCGCCGGACCCAAATCGCCGGCCGGGGCCACTTCCATGCGGTCAAGGCCAAGCCAGCCCTGCATCTGCTTCAATTCCTCGAACAGTTCTGCAGCGGTTTCAGGCGGCGCACCCGGCTCGGCATAGGCCGCATGGACCCGCAGTATGCTGGCCGGGCGGTCGGCCTTGAGGTCGACGCGTGCCACGATCCTGTCGCCGAGCAGGAACGGCAGGACATAATAGCCGTATTGCCGCTTGTCGGCCGGCGTGTAGATCTCGATGCGGTAATGGAAATCGAACAGCCGCTCGGTGCGCGATCGTTCGAAGACAACCGGATCGAACGGCGCCAGCAGGGCGCGGGCCCCGATTTTGCGCGGCAGGCGGGCGTCCCGGTGAAGATAGGCCGGCTTGTCCCAGCCTTCGACGCGCACCGGCAGCAACTCGCCCGTTTCGACGAGCTCCTCCAGCCGGCCCTTCATGTCCGCCGGCGAAAGCCGAAAATAATCGCGCAAATCGCCTGAAGTCGCCACGCCATGGGCCCGGGCCGAGATGCGCAGCAATTCGCGGTGCGCGTCCTCAGGCGTCGGCACCGGCAGGTCGAGGATCGCCTGCGGCAGTACGCGCTCGGGCAGATCATAGAAGCGCTCGAAACCGCGACGGTGCGCCGTGGTGATGCGGCCGGCCCAGAACAACCATTCGAAGGCGTGCTTGGCGTGGCTCCAGCCCCACCAGCCGCCCGAACCTTTCTGGCCTTCGAGCGCGGAAGCGGCGATCGGGCCGCGCTCGGCGACCTGGCGATAGATCTCCTCAATATAGCCGGCGTGTTCGCGGCCCCATTTGGCGAGGCCCAGATACATTTCGTCGCCGCGCTCGGCGCGCTGCATGCGCCAGCGCATCAGCGGGTAGGTCTCGACCGGCAGGAAGGAGGCCTCGTGCGCCCAGTATTCGAAAACCGTGCGCTTACGCGTCACGGCCGCGTTGTCGAGCAGCGAGAACGGGTAGGGACCAAGGCGCGAATAGAGCGGCATATAATGAGCGCGCACCACCGCGCTGACGGAATCGATCTGCAGCAGGCCGGTGCGGGAGAGGGTGCGGGCAAAATGCCGGCGGTCGGGCGTGCCGGTCGGGCGGGGATCGAGAAACCCCTGGGCGGCAAGCGCGATGCGACGGGCTGTGGGGAGCGAGATCTTTTCCTTCATGCAGGCATCACTTTGAAGTGTTTGACCGAGGGTCGAATGGCTGATTCCAACCCATGCTAGCAGGGTTTTGGCTGCATCCATGTCAGGAGAGAAAAGTGGAGTAAAAAGCGAAGGAAATCAAACAGGAGCAGATCGGACCAGTTTGCCGCGATATGCCGTCCAGGTCGGTGTTTTGAACAAGGTTTGACTTGCTTCGCTGGAAGTGCTGCGCTAACCCTCGCCGCGTTGCAGCATAGGCCCTTAAAACGGTTCAGCGGTTAAACTGTCACGCTTCCGCATTAGGGTCCGGTGCTGTAATCAAACTGGATTGGCGCCAACGGAAAGCCGAGCATGAACGCACTCTTGAGCTCATACCTGCCCATCGTCCTGTTCATAGGCGTGGCGCTGGTTGTCGGCCTGGCGCTGCTGGCCGCGCCCTTCCTGGTGGCCTACCGCAATCCCGATCCCGAAAAGCTTTCCGCCTATGAGTGCGGTTTCAACTCGTTCGACGACGCCCGCATGAAGTTCGACATCCGTTTCTACCTGGTGTCGATCCTGTTCATCATCTTCGACCTGGAAGTGGCCTTCCTGTTTCCGTGGGCGGTGTCGTTTTCGAAGATCGGCATGCTCGGTTTCTGGTCGATGATGGTGTTTTTGGCGGTGCTGACCATCGGCTTTGCCTATGAATGGAAAAAAGGAGCGCTGGAATGGGATTGAACGACAGTTCAGGCACCCTCGTCGCGCCGAAGCCCAAGGGTATTATCGATCCCAACACCGGCAGGCCGGTGGGGGAGGACGATCCCTTCTTCCTTGAGATCAACAACGAGTTGGCCGACAAGGGCTTTCTGGTCACTTCGACCGAGGCGCTCATCACCTGGGCGCGCAGCGGGTCGCTGATGTTCATGACGTTCGGCCTCGCTTGCTGCGCGGTCGAGATGATCCACACCTCGATGCCGCGCTATGATTCGGAGCGGTTCGGCGTCGCGCCGCGCGCGTCCCCGCGCCAGTCCGACATCATGATCGTCGCCGGCACGCTGACCAACAAGATGGCGCCGGCGCTGCGCAAGGTCTACGACCAGATGCCGGAACCGCGCTACGTCATCTCGATGGGCTCCTGCGCCAATGGCGGCGGCTACTACCACTACTCCTATTCGGTGGTGCGCGGCTGCGACCGCATCGTGCCCGTCGATATCTATGTGCCCGGCTGCCCGCCGAGCGCCGAAGCGCTGCTCTACGGCATTCTTCTCTTGCAGAAGAAGATCCGCCGCACCGGCACGATCGAACGGTAAATCCATGACCGCATCCCTGAGCGAACTGTCGAACTATCTCGGCGAGAAGCTGATCGGCCGCGTGAACGAGGCTGATATCGCCTATGGCGAACTCACCATCCGCGTCGAGCCGCGCGATCTGGTAGAGGTCATGACCTTCCTGCGCGACGATGCGCGCTGCCAGTTCATCTCGATCATCGACGTCTGCGGCGCCGACTATCCGTCGCGGGCCAAGCGCTTCGACGTCGTCTACCATCTCCTGTCGCCGAAGCAGAATGTGCGCATCCGCATCAAGGTGCAGGCCGACGAGGAAACCATGGTGCCATCGATCACCGGCGTCTTTCCCGGTGCCGACTGGTTCGAGCGCGAGACCTATGATCTCTACGGCGTGCTGTTTTCGGGCCATCCCGATCTGCGCCGCCTGTTGACAGACTATGGTTTCGAAGGCCATCCGCTGCGCAAGGATTTCCCGCTGACCGGCTTCGTCGAGGTGCGCTACGACGATGAGGCCAAGCGCGTTATCTATGAGCCGGTCGAGCTCAAGCAGGAATTCCGCAATTTCGATTTTTTGTCCCCGTGGGAAGGTACGGATTACGTCCTGCCGGGTGACGAGAAGGCAAAGCAGTAAATGGCTGAAACCTCCGTCCGCAACTTCAACATCAATTTCGGCCCGCAACAC
>NZ_RZOL01000488.1:0-4190 GCF_004022985.1 Mesorhizobium sp. M7A.F.Ca.ET.027.02.1.1
GAGAAGCCGGCGATCCAGGCTCCCGCCGATCCGAAGCCGCTGCCGGCCGTCGCCAAGGGCGCGATCGCCTTCGACAATGTCTCCTTCTCCTACCCGGCAAGGCCGGACCGTGCCGCCGTGCATGGCTTGAGCTTTCAGGTCATGCCGGGCGAGACGGTGGCGATCGTCGGGCCGTCAGGGGCCGGCAAGAGCACGGTGTTTTCGCTGATCCTGCGCTTCTACGATCCCGAAACAGGCAAGATCCTGATCGATGGCGTCGATGTGCGCGAGGCTGATCCCGTTTCGGTCCGCCAGCGCATCGCGATCGTGCCGCAGGACGTCACCATCTTCGCGGCAAGCGCGCGTGACAATATTGGGTTCGGCCGGCCGGGAGCCAGCAAGGCCGAAATCGAGACGGCGGCGAAGGATGCACTTGCCGACGAATTCATCCTCAAGCTGGAAAAAGGCTATGACAGCCAGGTCGGCGAGCGCGGCGTGACGCTGTCAGGCGGCCAGCGCCAGCGGGTTGCGATCGCCCGCGCCATCCTGCGCGACGCCCCGATCCTGCTGCTCGACGAGGCCACCTCCGCCCTCGACGCCGAAAGCGAGACGCTGGTGCAGACGGCGCTGGAACGGCTGATGCAGGGCCGCACCACGATCGTCATCGCCCACCGCCTGGCAACGGTGCTGAAGGCCGACAGGATCCTGGTCATGGATGGCGGCTCGATCGTCGAGGAAGGCACGCATCAAAGCCTTGTCGCCAAGGGCGGCATCTATGCGCGGCTGGCCAAGCTGCAGTTCGAAACCGGCGCCAGTGCTTTCAGGGGCGCGGCTGAGTAGGCAGAAACATCTGCCGCTGTGCCGGCAAGCCGCTATACGGCTCCGTATCGCTGCTTCAGATGGTTCACGAAATAGGTGGCGTTGAGCTTTTCGCCGGTGGCGCGTTCGAGCAGGTCCGGCGTCGACCAGCGTGATCCCTGCGACCAGATTTTTTCGCGGCGCCACTCGTTGATCGCCTCGAAATTGCCTTTGGCGAGATCGTCATCGGCGGCAGGATGATCCCGCTTCAGCGCTGCCCATTGCTGCGCCGCCATCATCGCGCCCAGCGTATAGGAGGGGAAATAGCCGAAGGCGGCCCCTGGCCAATGCACGTCCTGCATCGGTCCGTCGGCGGGGTTGTCGATGGTGGAGAGGCCGAGATAGTCACGCATCTTGGCGTCCCAGGCTTCGGGCAGATCACCCACCTCCAGCCGGCCCGCGACGAGTTCCTGCTCCAGTTCGTAGCGCAGGATGACATGCAGGGGATAGGTCACCTCGTCGGCATCGACACGGATCAGGCCGCGCTCGACGCGATGCACATGCGGCAGGATATCGTCGAGCGACCAGGCTTCGCCGAGATGCTTTTCGACCACCGGCAGCGCCCAGTTCCAGAAGGCCGGGTTGCGGCCGAGCTGTTTTTCGACGAACAGGCTCTGGCTTTCATGCACGGCCATGCCGCGCGCCTTGCCGAGCGGCCAGTGCGACCATGCCTTCGGCAGGTTCTGTTCGTAGAGCGCATGGCCGGTCTCGTGCAACACGCCCATCAGCGCCGACAGGAAGTCTGTAGTCTTGTAGCGGGTGGTGATGCGCACGTCGCTCGGCACGCCGCCGCAGAAAGGATGGTGCGACACCGACAGCGATCCGTGCGTCAGGTCGAAGCCGACCGCCGCCATCATGGCAAGGCCGAGCTCGCGCTGCCGGTCGATCGCATAGGTGCCTGAGAGCGGCTTCAGCGGGCGCTTGCGCAGCCGTGCGTCCTGGATAGCCAGCGCCTCAGGCACGAAGCCTTTCAGAAAAGCCTTCAGGTCGGTGAACACAGGCGTGATGTCGGCGGTGCGGTTCCCAGGATCGTATTGCTCCATCAGCGCGTCATAGGGGGCTAGGCCGAGCACATCGGCACGCAGCGCCGCCTCCTCGCGCACCAGCGCCACGACGCCCTCCAGCGCAGGCTGGAAGCCCGCCCAGTCGTTCTTGGCGCGCAGGCCGCGCCACAGTTGCTCGCAACGCATGCGCGCGGTCGTCTGGCGTTCGACGAATTCGACCGGCAGGCAGGTCAGGTTGGTGTATTGCCGCCGCAGTTCCGAGACCGCAGTGCGCTGCTCTTCACCCAATGCTTCCTGCTCGGCCGCGGCGATCCAGTCCGCTATCTCCGGCGCCGTTGCCCTGGTGTGATACATGCCGGCGAGTGCCGACATCGCCTCGGCACGTTTCTCGCCACCGCCGACAGCCATGTGGGTGGCCTCGTCGGCGCCGAGGATGGCCAGCGCATGCTCAAGCGCTTCGAGCTTGTGGCCGAGATCATCGAGTTTCTGAAAGGACATGGTGGCTTCCGTGATTGGGGACGGCGCGAAAAGACACCAACGCAAATGCGTTGGCAACCCTCGGATGCCGTCCGGCAGATGCACCTTGCGCAGGCGAGGCCGCGCATGAAATGCTGCCGGCAACACATCAAGGGGGAAAAAAATGATCGGCAACATCCTTGTCGGGCTGGTGGCCTTGATCCATGCCTACATCGTCTATCTGGAGATGGTGCTGTGGGACACGCCGCGCGGACACAAGGCTTTCAACCTGACCCCGGAATTCGCCAGTGCCTCGAAAGTGCTCGCCGCCAATCAGGGGCTCTATAACGGTTTCCTCGCCGCCGGCCTCATCTGGGGGCTTTACCTCGGGGCGGTCGGTTTCCAGGTCAAGGTTTTCTTCCTGCTGTGCGTGGCTGTTGCCGGCCTCTATGGCGCGGCAACGGTTGGCCGCAAGATCCTGTTCATCCAGACCGTGCCGGCGATTGCCGCGCTGATCGCGGTCTGGCTGGGCTGGTAAAAGGACGCCCGCGGGATGGCTCCCGAAAGCGCCAGGTGGTCCCTTCCTCTTGGACCGTTTCAGCCGCTGTGGTCTCAGCCGTTCGGGTAGTTGCCGCCGTCGTCGCCGTCGCCCATCAGGAAACCGCTGCCGGTATCGACCCTCAGGCGCTGGTCGACATTGTCGAGCCGGCGCAGCAGGTCATGATATTGCGCGGCCGGTATCCTGCCGTGATCGGACGCGGCGACTTTCTCTGCCGCCTGACCGATGTGGGCCGTGCGCATTTCCAGGCGTTCCGCCACGGCCGGGGTGATGTTGTTGGCCTGTCTTGCGTCCACGATGCCCTGCCGGACGCCCTGCACCTGTGCGATAAGCGCCTCGACACGCGGGCCAGTCATGTCGGTCGGATCGGCCGCGTCGAGAGCGCCCTTGTGATGGCCCGCGGCATAGGCGCCGGCAAGCGGAACGGCGATGAGGAGCGCCGTGAGTGTAGCAGTTCTAAGCGAGGTCTTGAAAGAGCGCATCACGCGTCTCCTCTTGTAGAGGAAGGCGGCGGTTGCCTTCCGGCCTTGGGCCGTCCGGTTCCGTCGCGTCGCGATGAGGGGGTTCATCGCCGGCGGTTCTCGGCCCGGGCGGCAAGTTAGGATCGCCCTGCGACAATGTGTAATTAAAAAAAGATAATCTTTTCAGGCCTTGTCGGCCTCTATCTGCGCCCTAGAGTTGAGCCGACGAACAAGTTCGCGTGATTTTGGATCAACGTTCGGTGAGCTTCAGTTCAATACGGCGGTTCTTATTGCGCGCCTCTTCGGTGTCGGCGGGGTCGAGCGGCTGGAACTCACCGAAACCGGCGGCTACGAGCCGGTTGGCAGGCACGCCGTTTTCGATCAGGAATTTCACCACCGAGGTCGAACGCGCCGTCGACAGCTCCCAATTGTCGCGGTAGCGGCCGGCGCCGGAGAGCGGCTTATTGTCAGTGTGGCCGTCGACGCGCAGCACCCAGTTGATCTCGGGCGGGATTTCCTTCTGCAACTCGATGATGGCGTCGGCGAGCTTCTTCATCTCGACCTTGCCGGCATCGTTGATCACCTCGGAGCCGGTCGGGAACAGCACTTCCGACTGGAAGACGAAGCGGTCGCCGACGATACGGATGTTCTCTCGGTCGGCGAGGATTTCGCGCAAGCGGCCGAAGAAGTCGGAGCGGTAGCGGTTCAACTCCTGCACGCGCTGTGCCAGTGCGACGTTGAGGCGACGGCCGAGGTCGGCGATCTTGGTGTTGGAATCGCGGTCGCGGATTTCGGAGACGTTGAGCGCATCCTCGAGCGCGCCGATCTGCTTGCGCAGTGCCGCGATCTGCTGGTTGAGGATCTCGACCTGGC
>NZ_RZOL01000489.1:0-4184 GCF_004022985.1 Mesorhizobium sp. M7A.F.Ca.ET.027.02.1.1
CTGCTGCTCTCGGTCGATCTCGAAGACCGGGACAAGAAGCTTGCCGAGATAGAGGCGACGCTCAAGGCGCGGGACGAGAAACTCGCCGAGGCTCAGCAGCAACAGGCGGAATTCCTGAAACAGCAACGTGCGCTCGATGATGAGAAGCGCGAGATGGCGCTGACCATCGAAAGAAAGATTCAGGAAGGGCTGGACGCCGTTCGAATAAAGGCAAGGTCCGAAGCTGAAGATGGCCTCAAAATGAAGGTTGCGGAGAAAGAGGAACAGATCGCCGGCATGCAGCGTCAGATCGAGGAGCTGAAGCGCCGTGCCGAACAAGGCTCGCAGCAACTGCAGGGCGAGGTCCTCGAGCTCGAGTTGGAGTGCCTCATTGCCAGCCGCTTCCCGATGGACATCATCGAACCGGTCGCCAAGGGCGAGTTCGGCGGAGATGTTCTGCACCGCGTCGTCGGACCAGCCGGCCAGCCCTGCGGCGCCATTTTGTGGGAATCGAAACGCACCAAGAACTGGAGCCAGGGCTGGCTGGGTAAGCTCAGAGGCGATCAAAGAGCCGCGAGAGCGGATATCGCGCTGATGGTCTCGGAAGCGTTGCCTCCCGGCGTGGAAACCTTCGATCTAGTGGACGGAGTCTATGTCGCCCACCCCAAATGTGCGATCCCGATCGCAATCTTGCTCCGGCAATCCCTGATCGAGTTGGCCAACTCCCGCCTCGCCCAGGACGGCCAGGCCACCAAAATGGAGCAGGTCTATGGCTATCTGACCGGCCCTAGGTTCCGCCACCGAGTCGAGGCGATCGTCGAAAAGTTCTCGGATATGCAGGAGGACCTCGCCAAGGAACGCAAGGCCACAACACGCCTGTGGGCCAAGCGCGAGGCGCAGATCCAAGGGGTAATCGAGTCAACCGTCGGCATGTACGGCGACTTGCAGGGCATCGCCGGAAAAGTAATGCAGGAGATTGAGGGGCTGGATGTGCCAGCGATTGGAGCCTCTCCGCCCGAAATCGAATAGGTAACCATCACGCCGGCCAAGGCGATCAAGGACTCCCTCACAACGACTGAGCCGCAACAGGGGACGCGACCGAAAGAGTGGACTCGAGCCCCTCCTCCGCAGCCATCGCTTCGTCACGCTGACGGCGTTCACTTGGAACGGCCGAAGGCCCCGCCGTGCGGCGGAGCCCTCGTCGAGGCGATCAGTCCCGGTTGGGGCGAGACCAGATCAGCTGCAGGCCTTCCTCGCCTTCCACCTCGATCAAGGTGGCGTAGATCGGCGCGGGGAAGCTCGGGTCGTCCAGCTTGACCGAGAGGTAGTCGCGGCCCTCGTTGGAGACCTTCTGCCAGGCGGCTCCCAGTTCGACGCTACCCGAGTAGACGCGGAAGTGAGGACCCTTGTCGGAAGGGTTCTCGACGCGGATCAGCTTGGCCTTGACGTTGAGGTTGAGGGTCTTGATGGCGCCGGAAAAGCCGGCGTTGCCGTTTGAGGTGAAAGTGCCGATGGTAGCCATGATGTTGTCTCCGTGAGTTTCTCGGGCCGCGACCACCGCGACCTCGATAGCGGTCGACAGACCGGAGGCGATCGGCCCGCACCCACCAGGGTCCCGTTGCGCGTGCGCAATGGGGTGGTCCTTAGGGCCGGAACGACAGTGAAGGGCAGCCAGGGCGAGGCTTTCTTGTTTCGCGCGGAATGATGGCGAAGCCAGCAGGGGAAGAAAGTCGCGACCGGCTGTTGCGGGCTTGAGAACGAGGCGGAGCGTAGCGAAGACGGCCTTCGGTCAGACCAGCCACATCGAGGACGCAGGTGGTGCGCCCTTCCATGAAACCGCCGGCCAGACGACAAGGCGAACCTGGCGGCATGATCACCGCAACCGCAGCCACGGTGAGGCGCCATCAAACCCGGCCGTCCCCGTCACGCATCACAGCAGAACGACGGACAACCACAGCCGGAAAGGGACGCACCCGCCCCCACCACTTCGGTCGGTTGACGACCGGCCGCTTGGCGAAACTCCGAGGGTCCGGCATCTGCCGCTTAAAGATGGATGGCCGCTACACGGTCTCGGAAGATTATACCGGCCTGGACGTCGGCAGGGCTGGCTGATCTGCCTCGGACCGCTGGGCCACTACCCGAACTGACCGGTGCCACGGCGGGGCCTTCAGGCGGCTGCAGGGCACCGGCGTGGCTGAAGCCACCGACCTGTGCCAGGCGGGACGATTAGAGACCGCACATGCCCTCACATTCATTCGGCCAGAGGTCGAGCTGGCCGTCGTCGGCCGCTGTAGACAAATCGACTTCATCGAGGGGAGCGCCGGAGCGATGCAGGAAAACCTCGCCGCGTATGCTACGCAGGCCGGTGCGGATCGCCCGATCCACTCCACGGCATCGTCCCACGCGCGCGGTCGTTGTCCGCCACATGGCGTCACTATGTAGAGGCAGCCGATGCATCGCTCAGTCGCAAAACCCGAACAAAACTTGGGAGCTTTGCGACAGGCGCGAAGAGCCGAAGCCGTCCTCCGGCTCGGTGCTCCAAAATATCGTCGCTAGCGCCGGATGACGATAATCCCAGCCAGTACAATGAGAACGATACCGAGCATGGAAGCGGCATCCAGACGTTCCGAGAACAGCACGACGCCCCATAGCACTGCGAAGGCCAGATAGGAAAAGTCCCAGGTCGAAATGATCGACGATGGTCCCAACTGGTAGGCGATGGCCGTGCCAATGCTGCCGATCAGCATCATCATGCTCAAAAGCCCGATCAGCGCCCATTGGGTCCAGCCCATTGGAATCCACTCGCCCATGAACAGGCTTTGCCCGCGCTCGATCCCTGCCATCACGGTCGCCAGGCTCGCGCCACCTGCGAGAACGATCGCTATCAGGTTGAAGATCAGCGCCAGAACGAAGGGGTTTTCGCCACGGCTCTTGGTGCGCGTCAGCACCATCGCCAATGCGTAGAGAATGGCGGAAACCAGCGGCATCACGGCATGGATGCTAAGATCGCCGGCCTGCGGCTTCAGCATGAGCAGGACACCGACGAAGCCGAGGGCGACTCCGGCCCAACCTTGCACCCCGACAGGTTCCCTAATCCAAAAGGCTGCAAAAAGGGTGATGAACAGCGGGATCGTGTAATAGACCGCCGCGGCAATCGAGAAATCGAGGCGCGGTAGCGAAGCGTAGTAGATCACCAGGCTCGACAGAAGCAGACTGCTGCGCACGATGGCCCAGCCAGGATAGGCCGGGCGCAGCGATACCTGCGGCAAGCGCCATTTCAGAATCGAAATCAACAAGGGCAGCGTGACGCAGGACCGCAGGAAAATGAACTGCGACAGCGGCATATCCGAGATCGTGACCTTGATGATCGCATCCGCGATGGAAAGCGTCAGGTCGGTGAAAACCATTACCGCAACGGCGATGCCCACCTTGTCCCCCTTCGGGGCCGTCCGACAGATCGACATTTTCGCCTCCCCTGCTTCGTGCGCCGAGGCTACCGAGCCGGGAACGTTCCAACAATTCTGAATATACGGAAAGATTGTCCATGGTATTGTACAATGAGCAACAGCACGAAAGAGGATGCGAAGCTTTGGACGGCGTAGACGACATGATCCTTTTCGCCGAAGTCGCCGAAACGGGTAGCTTTACCCGTGCCGGGGGGCGGATCGGGATGCCCAAATCCACGGTCAGCCAGCGCATCGCCCAGCTCGAGGCCCGACTCGGGTTGCGGCTCCTCAACCGTTCCACCCGGCACGTCAGCCTCACCGGCAGCGGTCAGGTCTATCTCGAATACTGCCGCCGCGTTCGTGCAGAGGTCTCCGCCGCGACCATGGCGATGATCAATCTGAAGGAACAGCCTGTCGGGACGCTGAAGATCACCTGCCCGGAAGTAACAGCCAGCTATTTCATGCCGACCTTCCTACACGGATTTACCACGCAGTTTCCCCGGATCGCGGTCGAGCTGATCGCCACAAACCGGCATCTCGACATCATCCGCGAGCGGGTTGATTTCGCGTTTCGCGTTGGCACGACCACGGGTCTGGACCTGATCGTGCGGCGTATCTCCTCGATCAAACGGATTCTCGTCGCCGCCCCAACCTATCTGGCGGCTGGCAGTCCTCTTCGGGAACCGACCGATCTTCTAAATCACCGCTGCCTGGTGCATGATGCGCAGCCTGAATGGGTGTTCTCGTCAGACGACACAC
>NZ_RZOL01000048.1:0-24784 GCF_004022985.1 Mesorhizobium sp. M7A.F.Ca.ET.027.02.1.1
CAGGAAACTGGTTCGCCGCAGCGCCGCGCCAACCCAACCGCTTGGCGCTGCCGCGAACCCATCATAAGGGGGAAAACTGTTACCTATCTATCCGGTTCAAACTGTTACCCATCTATCGGCTGGACACCCGGCAGGGCAATGAGGGGCTGCGCCAAAGTCGTGAATTTCTCAAAGCGTGAATGGGTGCGATTGTCGCCGAAGTCGGCACCGCCCCTCATCCGCCTGCCGGCACCTTCTCCTCGTATAGTGACGGGGAGAAGGAAGCTCAGGTTTCTCCAAACACCCGCTTGAAGATCGTGTCGACATGCTTGGTATGATAGCCCAGGTCGAATTTCTCGCGGATTTCGGCTTCAGGCAGCGCTGCGGTCACTTCCTTGTCGGCCAAAAGTTCCTCAAGGAAATCAGCGCCTTGCTCCCACACCCTCATGGCGTTGCGCTGCACCAGCCGGTAGGAGTCTTCGCGCGACAGGCCGGCTTGGGTCAGCGCCAGCATGACGCGCTGCGAATGCACGAGGCCGCGGAACTTGTTCATGTTCTTCAGCATGTTGTCGGGATAGACGAGCAGCTTGTCGACGACGCCGGTCAGCCGTGACAGTGCGAAATCGAGCGTCACGGTGGCATCCGGGCCGATCATGCGCTCGACCGAGGAGTGCGAGATGTCGCGCTCGTGCCAGAGCGCCACATTCTCCATCGCCGGTAGCGCCATCGACCGCACCATGCGGGCGAGGCCGGTGAGGTTTTCGGTCAGCACCGGGTTGCGCTTGTGCGGCATGGCCGACGAGCCCTTCTGGCCCGGCGAAAAATACTCTTCCGCTTCCAGCACTTCGGTGCGCTGCAAATGCCGGATTTCGATCGACAGCCGCTCGACCGACGAGGCGATGACGCCGAGCGTGGCAAAGAACATGGCGTGGCGGTCGCGCGGGATCACTTGCGTCGACACCGGCTCGGGCTTCAGGCCGAGCTTCGCCGCGACGTGTTCCTCGACATAGGGGTCGATGTTGGCGAAGGTGCCGACCGCGCCCGAAATCGCGCATGTCGCTATATCTTCCCGCGCGTGCACCAACCGCTCGCGGCAGCGCGAGAATTCGGCATAGGCCTGCGCCAGCTTGACGCCAAAGGTCGTCGGCTCGGCATGGATGCCATGGCTGCGGCCGATGGTGACGGTGTCCTTGTGCTCGAAGGCGCGGCGCTTGAGGGCGGCAAGCAGGCCATCGATATCGGCGAGCAGGATGTCGCTGGCCCGGGTAAGCTGTACGGCAAAGCAGGTGTCGAGAACGTCGGACGAGGTCATGCCCTGGTGGATGAAGCGGGCGTCCGGTCCGACGAATTCGGCAAGATGGGTCAGGAAGGCGATGACGTCATGCTTGGTGACGCGCTCGATCTCGTCGATCGCCTCGACATCGAATTTTGCCGCCCCGCCCTTTTCCCAGATGGTTTTTGCCGCTTCCCTGGGAATGACGCCGAGTTCGGCCAGCGCGTCGCAGGCATAGGCTTCGATCTCGAACCAGATGCGGAACCGGGTTTCTGGCGACCAGATGGCGACCATTTCCGGCCGGGAATAGCGAGGGATCATCGGTCAGTCCTGACATATCGAGAAGTTTGCCCGCGTCCTAACAGAGGCGAGCAAAATGCTCAACGCTGCTGGCGCGCAAACCAGACGCCCGCGGCAAACAGAGCGATGAAACCAACTGGAAAATAGAGCCGGATGCCCAGCACCACGAACTGATAAAGCGCAATCAACGTCGTGAAGACGAACTGGAGGACCCAGGTGCGGGTGAAAGCAGGCGCATGCCACTCGGCGTAGTAGGAGCGGTACTGCAGGGCAAACAGCCCGGCGGTCAGGCCGATCGTCGCCGCGGCTAGGCACACGAAGGCCGCGGCAAAGGCGACTTCCCAGCGTCTTCCCTGCGAGACCAGCCGCGCCGCGAACAGGCCGATGGGAAAGGCCAGCGCAGCTCCCACTGCAAACAGCGCGGTGACAATCCGGATTTTCGCCGGCGTCTCCCAGTCGTCCAACAACAGGCTGACGAGCGCGCTGGCGCCCATCGTCGTGGCCCATATCAAGGCGCCATAAAACGCAGTGCGCGGCGTCGGTATGGCGCGGCGAAGGCGGTTCAGCGAACGATCGCGCGGGGCGGGTGGGACAAGCGGTGTCACAGGCGGCCGGTCACCGCGATCCAGCGAAAGTCCGGGCCTTCAAAGCCGTATTGGCGCACCGCGATCAGCACGGCATAGGCGCTGAGACTGTCCATCGAAAAGGTATGCACAGCGCCGATGCGGTAGCCGTTCGGGCAACCCCGGCTTTTCGGTATCGACTTGTCCTCGTGCAGCAGCTTGGTCGTGCCGCCATCCTGCGCCTCGATACGCAGCAGCCGGAAGCCGTTGATCTCGCCCTGGCTCTCGCAGCCCTCGGTGTTGTTCATGCCGAGCTCGTCGAGCCGAAACTCGAGCGGTGGGTCGACCGGCGAAAAGATCGGGCGCGGGTTGACTGCCATCCGGTGCGGATCGGCCGAAAGTTCGGTCACCGGGTTGAAGCCGGCGGTGATGCCGCGATTGGCGTCCAACTCGGCCTGACTGACAATGGCTTCGCCTTTTTGCCGGGCCTGAAGGCGCGCCGCATCCAGTTTGGCATTCTCGTCCTCAAGCCGGACCCGGATCGGCGTGCCCTTGAGAAAGCTGTCGGTGCTGGTGTCGATGTAGTAGCGGTTGGCATAGGGAAAACCCGATCCATCCTGCACGCCATATTCCTCGAAAGCAAAGACGCTGCCGTCCTTGGTGAAGCCGAGGATTTCAAGTTCGGCGACATCGCCGGCATGAGCCGCGATCGAGGTGGCAAACTGTGCAAGCAGGCCAACGGCAAACAGAAAGAGCATTCGCATCGGTCTTCACCCCCGTGATCGTCTCAATCCCCTAGCACGCCGAAATCAAAACGTCGTGCGGTGCGAAAGCCGATGCATCCAATCGGCCCGTCATTTGTTATCGTCGGCAGTCCCAATGGAGACCACCATGACCGACACCAGCAAAATTCGCGAGCATATGGAAGTCGTCGGCGCCGACGGCGTGCATGTCGGCACTGTCGACAAGGTCGATGGCCAGCGCATCAAGCTGACCAAGGCCGATAGCGGCGAGGGCGCTCACAAGGGCCATCATCACTATATTCCCCTGAGCCTGATTGCCGAAGTCGACGGCAAGAAGGTCTGGCTGTCGGCGAATTCCGATGTTGCGGTGACCTTCGAGGAAGAAAAGTCCGATCGGGTCTGATTGATCGCTTCACCTCAGGCGTGACGACCAGACCGGAAACAGATCGTTTTCGGCAGGGGTTGCCGCATAGACGCCGCGACTGATGGCGCGCGCCATGGTGGCGCCGGCTGCGGCGTAGAGATCGATCGCCGCATCGGCGGAGAGTTCGATACCGCTCGTGCCGGTCGCCAGCGCGAACACAAGGTCGCCATCGGCCGGTGTGTGCGTCGGCCATATCGCGCGCACGAACCCGTCATGCGCCGATATCGCCAGGCGCTTGGCAGCAGCTTTTGTGAGCACCGCATCGGTGGCAATGACGGCGATGGTGGTGTTGCCGCCGGTCTCCATCTGCCTGCCAACATGCTTGTCGCGGTGTTTCAAAAGAATCCGTTTCGCATCGTCCGGCATCGGCGAGGGATAACCAAGCCCGCCGAATTCGTTGCCGATTTCGAACGGTGCTGCCCAGAAATGGCGGGTTCGGCCTGTGGTCACCGATCCGGTCGGGTTGACGGCGGCCAGCGCACCGAGGGTGACGCCGCTATCCAGCAGCGTCGAGGCGGAGCCGAGGCCGCCTTTTAGCCCCGAGGTCAGCGCGCCGGTGCCGGCCCCAATCGTGCCAAGCTGGAAATCGGCGGTGGCGGTTTGCGCGGCTTCATAGCCAAGCTCGCGGTAGGGCGGATAACGGCCCCAATCCTTGTCGCCGCCATTGCGCAGGTCGAACAGGATCGCCGACGGCACGATCGGCACGCGAAAGCCACCGACCTCCAGGCCGATGCCGCGTTCGCGCAATGCCGCCTGCACGCCGGACGCCGCGTCGAGGCCGAAAGCCGAACCGCCTGAAAGCACGACGGCGTGCACCACATCGACGGAATTGTGCGGTTCGAGCAGGTCTGTCTCGCGGGTGCCCGGCGCGCCGCCCAGGATCTGAACGCCGGCCACTGTCGGCGTGTCGCAAAGCACGGTCGTGACGCCGGACTTCAGGCTGGCGTCGGACGCATTGCCGACGCGCAGGCCGGCAACGTCGGTGATCAGGTTGCGTGGGCCGGTGCGAAACATCAGTTGCTTTCCAAGGGCGCGAAGCGCGTGCCGTCGAAACGGAAGACGCGGTAGGGACTCTGGCTGAGGTCGCCTTTTGCATCAAAGCGGATCGGCCCGATCGCCGTGGTGAAATCCTGTCCGGTCAGGGCCTCCGTCAGCGGCTTGCCCGAGCTTTCGGACAAGCCTGATGCTGCCTTGGCGATTTCGACCGCCGCAAAGGCCGGCAGCGCATAGCCGTCAGGCACGATCTTCTTAGCGTCAAATGCCGCCAGCACTTTTGGATCGGCGACATCGGCCCATTCAGGCAGTGCGATCATCAGCGTGCCCACGGCATAGGGTACATCGCCCGGCGGTGTGCGGAGATTTTCGCCGCCGGCAAAGACGATGCCCGCCTGAAGCTGTGCGGCATCGCGGCCCATGATGGCGATGTCGTCGCCGTCGCCACCGGCAAAGACATGCGTCGCGCCAGCCTTCTTCAGCCGGCCGATCATGCCGATCTGGTTGTCGAGCTGTGGCCGGAACGTGTCGACGAATACCGGTTTCAGCGCTGCCTGTTCGGCCGCTGCCCGCAACGTCTCGACGATCTCACGTCCGTAGATGGTGCCGTCGTCGATAATGGCGAACAGCTCGTTCTGCCATAGATGGGTGAGGGCGGACGCGATGGCGTTGCGCTCATCGTCGCCGCGTGGCCCGAGGCGATAGACCGGCCAGCCGGTCTTGGCGCGGCGGTCGGTCAGGCTTTCGGTCCGTACGCCAATGGTGATGACCGGAATGCCGGCGTCCTTCAGGATCGGCATCGCCGCCTCGATCGCCTCGGTGCAGAGAAAGCCGACCACGATATTGACCTTGGCAGCGGCGAATTCCCTGGCCGCGACAGCGCCACCATCGGCGGTGCAGGCGTCATCCACGGTCTTCAGTTCGATGCCGTTCGCGTCGGCCGCCAGGCCGGTCCCGGCCTCGATCTGCTTGCCGAGAATGGCAGATGGTCCCGATATCGGTGCCGCGACGCCGACGAGCAGCGTCTGGGCATTCGCGGCACTGGCCAGAAACAGCCAGAACAGCGCCGCTATTGTTCTTGTCCTGGGTCGCATTCGAGCGATGGGTCCCTCCGTGCCGGCTCTATGCTCCCGGCACTATGCCGCCAAGACCTAAAGGCTGCACGGCCTTGGTGCAACACGCGAATTTCGGGATATGGCTCAGGCACTTCGCTTGTGGCGGGCTATGTCTGGCCATATATGTCGGTAGGATCCTGACCATGGAAAAATTCCGGTGCTGAAGAAGAACGACATTGGGCCGCAGGCCTATCGCGACGCGATGAGCCACTTTGCCGGCCACGTCCATGTGGTCACCACCGACGGGCCGGCCGGCAAGCGCGGCACGACGGTAATCGCCGCCTGTTCGGTGTCGGACACGCCGCCGACCATCCTGGTCTGTCTCAACCGCGAAAATGCCAAGAATGAGTTGTTCGTGAAAAACGGCAGGTTTGCCCTGAACACGCTGGCCTCGCACCAGGAGCCGCTGTCGGTCGGCTTTTCCGGCATCACCGGCCTGCCGGTCGAGGAACGTTTCGCGCTTGGCGAATGGGATGTGATCTCCACCGGCGCGCCGACCCTGAAAGGCGCGCTTGCCGTGTTCGACTGCGAATTGATCGACACCAAGGATCTGGCCACCCATCGTGTGCTTTTTGGCAAGGTGACAGGTCTGCGTATGGGCGATAATTTGCGGCCGCTGATTTACCACGCCCGCGGCTACCACGTTCTGGACAGCGGAGCGGCGGCGTTCACGGAGAAAGAATGACCGAGCTGAAACCGCGCGCCGCGCCACGGACGATCGACGAGACGCTCGATCTCCTGACCGGTGCAGACTATGTGGCGGACCGGTCGCTGGCGACCGTGCTGTTCCTGTCGTTGCGTATGAAGCGGCCGCTTTTCCTCGAGGGCGAGGCCGGCGTCGGCAAGACCGAGATCGCCAAGGTGTTGGCACAGGCGCTCGGTCGCCGGCTGATCCGCCTGCAGTGCTATGAAGGCCTCGACGTTTCGTCCGCCGTCTATGAGTGGAACTACGCCGCGCAGATGATCGAGATCCGCATGGAGGAGGCGGCCGGCAAGGTCGAGCGCTCCGCCATGGAGCGCAACGTCTTTTCCGAAAAATACCTGATCCGCCGCCCGGTGCTCGATGCGCTGACCGGAAAGACGGGCGCTGCCCCGGTTTTCCTGATCGATGAGCTCGACCGCACCGACGAGGCCTTCGAGGCCTTTCTGCTCGAAATCCTGTCCGACTTCCAGGTGACGGTGCCCGAACTCGGCACCATAAAGGCGGAAGAACCGCCGATCGTCATCATCACCACCAATCGCACCCGCGAAATCCACGATGCGCTGAAGCGGCGCTGCCTCTATCACTGGGTCGACTATCCCAACGCCGAGCGCGAACTCGAGATCGTGCGCCGTAAGGTGCCGCAGGCCAACCAGCGGCTTTCGGCCGAAGTGGTCTCCTTCATCCAGAAGCTGCGCCAGATCGAATTGTTCAAGGTGCCTGGCGTCGCCGAAACCATCGACTGGGCCGGCGCGCTGACCGAACTCGACAAGGTGGCGCTCGATCCGGAAACCGTCTCCGACACGATCGGCGTGCTGTTGAAATACCAGGACGACATTGCCCGCATCGAACAGGGCGAAGGCCGGCGCATCCTCAACGAGGTGAAGGCCGAGCTTTCGGCGGCGGAGTAGGCGATGCCGCGCCCCGAACCGAAAGAGGCCATGCCGCACGGGCGGATTGCCGACAACATCGTCTATTTTGCCCGCACCTTACGCAAGGCCGGCATGCGGGTCGGGCCGGCCTCGGTCAAGGACGCCATCGAGGCGGTGCTCGCCGCCGGCATTGGTTCGCGCGACGATTTCTACTGGACGCTGCACGCCGTGCTGGTGTCGCGGCATGAGGATCACGCCACTTTCGACGAAGCCTTCCGGCTGTTCTGGAAGTCGCGCGAACTGATCGAGAAGATGCTGGCTATGTTTTCGCCGGTGGCACCCGACACCAGGGAAAAGCAGAAGCCACGCGCCGCTGAAAACCGGGTCAGCCAGGCGATGTTCGAGGGCCACCAGAAGAACCAGCCGCCACAGGAAATTCCCGAGATCGAGGTCGACGCCCGCTTCACTTTTTCCGGCAACGAGGTGCTGCGGGCCAAGGATTTTGCCCAGATGAACGCCGCCGAGATGGCCGACGCCAAGAAGGCGATCGCGCAGTTGCGGTTGCCTTTCGACATGGTGCGGACCCGGCGCTTCAAGGCCGATGCGCATGGCCGCCGCATCGATCCGCGCGCCATGATGCGTTCGGCTGCGCGCACCGGCGGCGAACTGATTCTGCCGAAATTCCGCTCAGCCCGCGAAGTTCATCCGCCTTTGGTGGTTCTGGCCGACATTTCAGGCTCGATGAGCCAGTACACGCGCATCTTCCTGCATTTCCTGCATGCGCTCAC
This sequence comes from Mesorhizobium sp. M7A.F.Ca.ET.027.02.1.1, assembly GCF_004022985.1. Taxonomy (NCBI): domain Bacteria; kingdom Pseudomonadati; phylum Pseudomonadota; class Alphaproteobacteria; order Hyphomicrobiales; family Phyllobacteriaceae; genus Mesorhizobium; species Mesorhizobium sp. M7A.F.Ca.ET.027.02.1.1. The sequence goes on from NZ_RZOL01000048.1 coordinate 7,751, forward strand.
GGAAAAACGCCGGCGCGTGCACACGTTCGTTTTTGGCACAAGGCTGACCAATCTGACCCGGCAGATGCGCCACCGCGATCCCGATGCAGCACTTGCCGACTGTTCTGCGGCGGTCAAGGACTGGTCGGGCGGCACCCGCATCGGCGACACACTTGCCGAGTTCAACCTGATATGGTCGCGGCGCGTGCTGGGGCAGGGGGCGGTCGTGCTTCTGATCACCGACGGGTTGGAGCGCGACGATGTCGACGGCCTGTCGGAGGAAATGGAGCGCCTGCACAAATCCTGCCGGCGTCTGATCTGGCTGAACCCATTGCTGCGCTTCGACGGCTTCCAAGCGCGCGCCCGTGGCGTCAAGGCGATGCTGCCGCATGTCGACGAGTTCCGCTCGGTGCACAATCTCGATGCGCTGGCCGATCTCTGCGCGTCATTGGACAAGAAGTCGGCACAATCCGTCGATCCGCGCCGATGGCTGGAAGCTGGCGCGAGGCACGCCGCATAACCATATCTTTCCCACCCGGAAAACAGATCCCGAGAAAAACAGACTTCTGGAGAAACGGTCATGGAAAACAGCATTTATCTGGATGAGGCCCGCGACCCGCTGATCATCGCGGAGGGCTGGATGAAGGACGGCAAGGACGTGGCCATCGCGACAGTGGTCGAGACCTGGGGATCGGCGCCCCGACCTGTAGGCAGCCATCTGGTCATTGATGCCGACGGCAATTTCCACGGCTCCGTTTCCGGCGGCTGCGTCGAAGGCGCTGTGGTCAGCGAGGCCATCGACGTCATCGACAGCGGCAAGGCCAGGATGCTGGAGTTCGGTGTTGCCGATGAAACCGCATGGCAGGTCGGCTTGTCCTGTGGCGGCCGCATCAAGGTGTACGTGGAAAGACTGGGCTGATCTCGGATGGATCCCTACGCCTTAAAAATTTTGAACGCCGAACGACGCGCTCGCCGCGCGGCGATCCTGGTCACCGATCTCGGTGACGGCCGCGACCGGATTGTGCGCGAGGGCGATCAGGTCGCCGGCGATCTCGGCGCTGCCATCGCCAGGGCGTTTCGCACAGGCAATTCCGGTTCGGTCGAGGCCGAAGGGAGGACTTTCTTTCTCAACGCGCATCTGCCGCAGCCACGCCTCGTGGTGATCGGCGCCGTACACATCAGCCAGGCGCTGGCGCCGATGGCGAAGATCGCCGGCTATCCCGTGGAGATCATCGATCCGCGCACCGCTTTCGCTACGCCGGACCGCTTTCCCGACGTGGCGCTCCATGCCGAATGGCCGGAGGATGTGCTGAAGCGCCAGCCGCTCGACAGCTACACCGCACTTGCCGCCGTCACCCATGATCCGAAGGTCGATGATTTCGCGCTGAAGGCCGCGCTCGACGCCAACTGTTTCTATGTCGGGGCGCTCGGCAGCAGGAAGACGCATGCCAAGCGGGTCGAACGCCTGCTGGCGCTGGGCGCGAGCGCCGATCAGATCGCCCGTATCCATGCGCCGATCGGGCTCGACATCGGTGCTGCCAGCCCGGGAGAGATCGCCGTTGCGGTGTTGGCCCAGGCAATCCACGCCTTCCGCTCGCGCGGTCTTGATGCCAAGGGCGCGGCGGCGTGAAATTCGGCCCGATCCCGATCGAGACCGCGGAAGGCGCGGTGCTGGCGCATTCGACCACCGCCGGCGAACGCCGCTTCCGCAAGGCGCACAGGCTGAGCGCTGAAGATGTGGCGCTGCTGCGGGCTGCCGGCATTTCTGAGGTCGTTGCGGCCGTGCTGGCCGTCGACGACCTCGGCGAGGATGCCGCCGCGCAGACGATCGCCGAGAGCATGACCTTTCGCGGGATCGAAGTCAGGCCTGCCGCGACCGGGCGGGTCAATCTCCATGCCAAGGCGCCGGGCATCTTCACGGTCGATGCCGCTGTCATCGATGCCATCAATGCCATTGATCCCGCCATCACCATCGCCACGCTGGCGCAGCATGCGCCGGTCGAGAAAGGCCAGATGGTCGCGACCGTGAAGATCATTCCCTTCGCGGTCAGTTCAGCGCTGGTCGACGCTGCGACGAAAATCTGCGCCGCAGGCGAGATCTTTGCCGTCAATGCCTACCGGCCCGTGCGTGTCGGCGTCATCCAGACGGTTCTGCCCGGCATCAAGCCTTCCGTCCTCGACAAGACGCTGCGCGTCACGGAAGCGCGGCTGGCGCGCACGGGCGGCAGGCTGACTGCGGAGCGCCGCACGCCGCATGAGATCGCTCAGGTGGCGGAGGCCACGGCTTCGCTGGCGCGCGACAACGACATGGTGGTGATCTTCGGCGCTTCGGCGATGAGCGATTTTGCCGATGTCATTCCCGCGGCGATCGAGAAGGCGGGTGGTGCAGTCATCCGCGCGGGCATGCCGGTCGATCCCGGCAATCTGCTGGTGCTCGGCACGCTCGATGGCAAGCGCATCATCGGCGCGCCCGGCTGCGCCCGCAGCCCCAAGGAGAATGGTTTCGACTGGGTGCTGGACCGGTTGATCGCTGGCCTCGACGTGACGGCCAGGGATATTGCCGCCATGGGGGTCGGCGGGCTGTTGATGGAAATCCCGACACGGCCGCAGCCGCGCGAACCGCTGTCGGCCAAAAGCCAGCTCAAGGTCGGCATCGTGCTGCTGGCCGCTGGCCGCTCAAGCCGCATGGGCGGGCCGAACAAGCTTTTGGCGCTGTTCGACGGCAAGCCGCTTGTGCGCCGCACCGCCGAGCGGGCGCTCGGCTCGAAGGCGTCCGGCACTGTCATCGTCACCGGCCACCAGCGCGAGCGGGTGCGCGCTGCGCTGGCGGGCCTCGACGTGACCTTCGCTGACAATCCCGATTTTGCCGAGGGCCTGTCCACCTCGCTGAAAGCCGGCATCGCCTATCTGCCGGAAGATTCCGCCTGCGTGATGATCGTTCTCGGTGACATGCCTGATATCACGTCCGATGATCTCGACAGATTGATCGATGCTTTCCGCAAGGCCGGCGGCAATGCGGTGGTCCGCGCCTCGCATGACGGCAAGCGCGGCAACCCTGTGCTTTTGCCGCGCTCGCTGTTTCCGGCGATCGCCCATCTCGAAGGCGACACCGGCGCGCGCCATCTGGTCGAGACCGAAGGGCTCGATGTCATCGATGTCGAAATCGGCGCGGCGGCGTCAGTCGATGTCGACACACGCGAGGCACTCGAAGGCGCCGGCGGCGTGCTGCAGGATTGACAAACCCAAGGCGAATTACGCATGCCTTGGGCATGTCTATTCGCTGCCAAATTTTCTGTGCCTTTGCAGTCGCGACCGCGTTGCTGTCTTCGGCCGCGCAAAGCCAGACGCTGTCCCTAAAACCCTTCAAGGACGATCTCTTCGCCTATCCGCCCACGCTGTCGTCTGACATCAACGGCACCTACACGGTCATCGACTACCGCGAGATGCGCGACATCAACCAGCGTGACCAGGTGCCGGAGCGGCGGGTGAACGCCCAATACACCGACACCAGCGTCCGCAAGATGCAGCAGGATCTGTTGCTGAAGACCGATGCCGGCGATGTCAGGCATGTCGCCGTCGGCAAGACCGAGGGCGCCGGCATCATCGTGGTTTATCTGCACGGGCAGGGCGGCAGCCGCAAGCAGGGTGTCGACGACTTCACATTCGGCGGCAATTTCAACCGGCTCAAGAACCTGATGGCCGGCAATGGCGGCCTCTATCTCAGTCCTGATTTCCCCGATTTCGGCGATACGGGAGCGGCGCAGGTGGCGGCGCTGATCGGTCATTATGCCGAACAGTCGCCAGGCGCGAAGATCTTCGTCGCCTGCGGCTCTATGGGCGGCGCGCTGTGCTGGAAGCTGGCCGCGCGCAAGGACATGGGCGGCCGCATCAACGGCCTGCTGCTGCTCGGTTCGCTGTGGGATGAGAGCTTTTTCACCAGCCCGGCCTTCAAGCGCCGCGTGCCGGTCTTCTTCGGCCAGGGCAGCCATGACGTGGTCTACCCCGTGGCAAAGCAGGAGGCGTTCTTTCGCTCGATCCTGACCAAATCGAAGACCTATCCGACCCGCTTCGTCCGCTTCGAGACCGGCACCCATGGCACTCCGATCCGCATGACCGACTGGCGCGGCACGCTCAACTGGATGCTGTCGAAGGCGCCCTGATCGACGCAGCCTGCAAGCTCGTGTGACGCTCAGGGCGCCGTGTTGTAGTCGATGACAGTCTCGGGATTTTGCTCGCCGTCATAGGACGCATCGACGTCATACTGGACCAGCGAGAAATTGCCATTGCGGAACAGATACGTCCCTGCGTCGGACGCATCGCCGATGCCGCGCCACTTGTTGAACGTGGTGATCGTGTGGGCAGCCTCGTCATAGGCGGAATTGACTGCCCAGCCCGACGTCTGGAAACCGACGATACTCATGCCCAGCAATTTGCCGTTGCTGTCATTGTTCTCGTAGCGGATGTCCATCTTGGGCTCGGCGAACTGCAACTGCTGCACGCCCGACACGTCGTCGGTCATGTAGTAGATCGAGCTTTCATTGTAGGCCGCGGCCGAGCAGGAAAAATGGAACAGCCGCGTCTCCTTGTCGGGATCGCCGGGCTGCGCATCCTTGTCCTTGTATTTAATCGAAAAAACGGTCGGCTCATTGGCAAGGAACTGCTTGTCGCACTGGTCGCCATAGGTTGCCAGAAAGGCCTTCTTGGCCTGCTCCAGTGCGGTGTCTTTCTTTGGCGGTGGCGGCCCGTCGCCGCAGCTTGGTGGCAGCGCCTCTTCGAAATCGGCGGTGGAGGGTTTTAGCGCGCCTTTTTCGATATGGATTGGATCGAAGGGCGGCCCCGCCTGGATCTGGGCATTCACCTGGCGCAGCGTATAGCACCCGGCAAAGACCTTTTCGCCGCCAGCCTTGTCCGTCGCGCGGATGGCGACGGGGACGTTGTAGAAAATGCTGCCAGCCGCGCCTTCGTCGGAAACCGTCCCGGTCTGGACTTCGACCTTGTCCGTCCCATCATAGCCCTTGACGAAACTATCGAAATCCTTTGCCGGCTTTGTATCGCCGAAATACCCCCATGCGCGGGCGAATTCGTGCCGGCTGATGGCGCTGTACAGCGAACGGACAACCGCGTCGGCGCTCGACCGATCGTCGATATAGGGTGCTTCGGGGGCATCGTCGGCAGCCAATACCGTCTGGCCGATCGGTGCCAGGGAGAGAAAGGCAGTCGCTGCGAAAAGGGCGCGTCTCATCGGGAACCTCCGCTCGATAGAGGATTCTACGACGGCGATTGCGGCAACGTGGTGACGCAGGCTCGACGGACTTGAAGAATCGCGCGCGAAGGCGCTACGTCGCGTCCGCCGGCGTTCGGCCGGACAGGAGATTTGACGTGACGATATCGATGTATGAGGCGTCCGTGCCGGTGTTTTCGGCCAGGCTGAAAGCGCTTTCCGATGTGCTGGCGACCGCCGAACAGAATGCGCTTGACCGCAAGATCGACCCGCAGGTGTTTCTGACGGCGCGGCTCGCGCCAGACATGTTCGCCTTGACCAGGCAGGTGCAGATCGCCACCGATCATGCCAAGGGCGCGCCGTCACGGCTCGCCGGCCGCGAAGTGCCGAAATATGAGGACAACGAGGCGAGTTTTGCCGATGTCCAGGCTCGCATCACGAAGACGCTCGACCTTCTGGCGACTTTTTCGGCTGCCGAGTTCGACGGCTCCGACGACAAGATCATCGAGCTGAAGCTTGGCGGACGGGAAAGTTCGATGCCCGGCCTGCAGTATCTGCTGCATGTGGCCATGCCCAACTTCTATTTCCACCTCACCACGGCCTACGACATTCTTCGCCACAATGGCGTGCCGTTGGGCAAGGCGACGTTCCTGGGATCGCGCTAGGGAATTGAGTTTTTTGGAGATGTCCCGGATCGATCCGGGACATCTCCGGAAGTACCTAGCGAACGGACATTTCGCGGGCGATGCGGGGGAAGTCGGCCGGCTTGATACCGATGTCGGCACGGTCGGCATTGCTCATCGAATGAAGCAGCGCGAGCGCCGAGCGGTATCTCAGATGCTCCTGCGGCCGCGGCCGGGCGAACATTTCAGTGAAGAAACCCATGATTCAAGCCCCAAATTGGTCCTCCACGCCAGCCAATATAGGTGAATCGTGACAATTGTGCAGTGCAGCATTTGCATACCTGCCATGTCTTGGCGAATTTTTGTCTTGGCGAATTTTTTCGCCATTTTCTGCAACCCGGCGAAACTTTTGGCCGGTGCGTATCGTAGCCTCGAATGCTGGCTACATGGCCGGTTTTTCCTCGCCACTCCTGGCGAATTCCGGACTGCGTGAAAATGCAGTCCGGCTTTTGTTTTTGGGATTGCGGTGGGTGAAGCGGTAGACGAGGCGAAGGCTAAATTCGTTAAGATCGGTGCCATGCATTTTTAACGAGCCGGTTCTATGCTTTGATACCCGAATGGTCGGGCGAGGGGGAGGCTGACATCGCTACTGGCGCCAAGCGGGATTTCGCTTCGTTGCTCGACGACCTCTTCATCGCCCCCGACAAGAATGGCGAGGGCGAAGAGGCCGGCGCTCGTCCATCCATCCCGTTTGACTATCTTTCGGTGGCCGATGAACTCCATTCCGGCCGCATCAAGGTTTCCGCTGCCGAATATCGCGAGGCGGGCGCGGATCTGGCGACGGAATTCGCCGCCTTGCTCGATCATGCCAAGCCGGCTCTCGCCGGCGAAGAGCCAAAGCCCGAGGAAAAGCTGCCGCCGATCGATCCCGAAGCCATCGCCGTCGAACTTGGCCTCGATCAGCCCAAGCAAATCGCCGACTTCAGCCGCATGCGCCGCCGCTTTGCCTTTGCCAACCATCCCGACCGTGTCGCCCCGCATTTGCGCCAGCGCGCCATGATCCGAATGCAAGTGGCCAATATGCTGATCGACGAGGCCAAGCGCCGTGCACTAGCCGGTGCTCGCCGCTAACCCGGCTGGTTCACGCAAAAGTCGGTCTGGCGAGGCTTGGAGAGCGGCTCTGCTTTGCCTATAGATGCGGCTTCCTCCGCGCAGTCGCGCCAGCCTTCCTCCGGAGCCGAATTTCATGCACAAACGCCGTCTCGGTCGGACCGATCTTCTTGTGACCCAGATCTGCCTGGGCTCCATGACCTGGGGCCAGCAGAACACCGAGGCCGAAGGCCACGCCCAGATGGACCTGGCTTTCTCGCGTGGCGTCAATTTCATCGACACCGCTGAGCTCTATCCGATCCCGCCCAAGGCGGAGACGCAGGGACGGACCGAAAGGATCATCGGCAGCTGGATGAAGGCCAAGGGCAACCGCGACAAGGTGATCCTGGCCTCGAAGGTCGTCGGCCGCACGGCCAACGCATGGTTTCGCGGCGACAGGCCGTCGCAACTGGTGCGCGCCGATATCTTTGACGCCATCGACAAGTCGCTGGCCAAGCTCGGCACCGACTATATCGACCTCTATCAGATCCACTGGCCGGAGCGGGATATCCCCTGGGGTGCCAATCCGACGCGCGTCGGCGCCGTGTCGCCGCGCGCCGATTCCGTCGGCGCACCGGCCGACGAAACACCGATCGCCGAGACGCTTGGCGTCTTCGACGAACTGGTGAAGGCTGGAAAGATCCGCCATTTCGGGCTGTCGAACGAGAGTTCCTGGGGCGTGATGCGGTTCCTTGCCGAAGCCGACAAGGGCATCGGCCCGCGCGTCGCGTCGATCCAGAACGCTTACAATCTCGTCAACCGCACTTTCGAGGTAAACCTCGCCGAGGTCTGTGAGCGCGAGCAAGTGTCGTTGCTGCCCTATTCGCCGCTGGCCCAGGGCTATCTCACCGGCAAATACGACCATGGCGCGCGACCGCAGGGGTCCCGCTCGCAGCTGTTCAATCGCGGCCAGCGCTACGAGACGCCAGGTGCCGCTGAAGCGCAACTTCAGTACAATGAGCTGGCGCGCTCCTTTGGCCTGGAGCCGGCACTGTTTGCCAATGCCTATGTCTCGAGCCGGCCGTTCGTAGCCTCCAACATCGTCGGCGCAACGACGCTTTCGCAGCTCGACATGGCGCTGTCTTCCGTCGACGTCACCTGGACCGAAGAAATGCAGAAGGCGGTGGACGCGATCCACCAGCGGGTCGGCAATCCCTGTCCTTGAACAGGTCGTCAGTCTCCGAATACTGAATGAGCACAATGGGAGCGGGCAGCAATGAATTTTCCAGTCGAGGCAGTGCGTGAAAAATTTCCGGCTCTCTTCCTGACCGACAAGGGCCGCCGCCGCATCTATCTCGATAACCCTGCCGGCACGCAGGTGCCACAGGCGGTCGCGGACGCCGTGTCGCGCTGCCTTTTGACCACCAATGCCAACCTTGGCGGCTATTTCGAAACGACGCTTGCCGCACAGCAGGTCGTTGATGAAGCGCACCAGGCCATGGCCGATTTCCTTGGCTCGGCGAGCCCTGAGGAAATCATCATCGGCGCCAACATGACGACGCTGACCTATCACATGTCGCGCACGCTCGGCCGCACGATGCAGCCCGGCGACGAGATCATCCTCACCCGCATGGACCATGAGGGCAATGTGTCGCCCTGGCTGCAGCTGGCCGAGGATCTCGGGCTCGTCGTGCGCTGGCTGCCGTTCGACGAAAAGAGCTGGCAGGTCGAAGAGGCGACGCTGGCTGGTCTGCTTTCCGAGAAGACACGGCTGGTCGCGTTGAACTACGCCAGCAATTTGACCGGCTCGATCAACCGGGTGAAGGCGCTGACCGCCATAGCCAGGAATGCCGGGGCCCTTGTCTATGTCGACGCCGTCCAGTTCGCGCCGCATGGCCTGATCGACGTGCAGGAACTCGGCTGCGATTTCCTGATCTGTTCGGCCTACAAATTCTTCGGCCCCCATATGGGCATATTGTGGGGCCGGCGCGACGTCATCGACGACCTGCAGCCCTACAAATGCCGCTGCTCGTCCAACGGCTTGCCGGAGCGGTTCGAACTCGGCACGCCGCAGATCGAGCTGATGGCCGGCCTCACGGCCGCGGTCGATTACTTTGCCGACCTTGGCGCGGCGGCGGGCGAGGGCGGTTCAAGAAGGCAGAAGATTGCCAAGGCGTTTGCGGTTTCGATCGCCTATGAAAACCCGCTGGCGCAACAGCTGATCGATGGCCTGTCCGATATCGAGGGCCTGACCATCCGGGGCATTACCGATCCGAAGCGGCTCGGCGAGCGCGTGCCGACGGTTTCCTTCACCGACGATGGCATCGTGCCCGAAACGATCGTGCGGCAGATGAATGCCGAAAACATCTTCCTGTGGTCCGGCCATAACTACGCCTGGGAGATCGTCCACCAGCTCGGCATTCCAGCCGAGCATGGCGTCGTGCGTATCGGCATCGCCCACTACAACACTGCAGCCGAAATCGACGAGACGCTGGAGAGCGTACACCGTGTGATCGCCATGCTCAGGCAGCAGCGCTCCTGACGCTGGCTTGAGCATTCACCGCGTCTTGCCGCCGAAGCCGGTGAGGAACGCAGTCAGATTGTCGCCGAGTTCGTCGCAGAGATAGCCGCCTTCCTGGACGATGACCGTCGGCAGATCGAGCTTGGCGATAGCCTCGCCGATGCGCGAGAAGCCAGGCGTCGTCACCGAAAGTCCGCCGAACGGATCGCCCTCGAACGCGTCGAGGCCGAGCGCAACGACCAGCGCGTCCGGCGAAAAGGCCCGGATGCGCTGGAACGCCACCTCGAGCGCCTCGAGAAACGCCGCGTCGGCGGATTTGCGCGGCAGCGGCAGGTTGAAATTGTAGCCGAGGCCGGGGCCTTCGCCGCGCTCGTCGGCATGACCCCAGAAGAACGGATAGAAGCGCACCGGATCGGCATGCAGCGAGACGGTCAGCACATCCGGCCGTGCGTAGAAGATGCCTTGCGTGCCGTTGCCGTGATGCAGGTCGACATCGAGGATCGCCACCCGTGCGGCCTGCTTACGCAGAACCTGCGCCGCGACGGCCGAGTTGTTGATGAAACAGAAGCCGCCGGCGACATCGGCAAAGGCGTGGTGGCCGGGCGGGCGGCATAGCGCATAGGCGGCCGGCGCGCCTGACATCACCGCCTCGGCCGCGTCGACCGCGCTCCAGGCGCTCCACAGCGCGCTTTGCCAAGTCTCGCCCGAGATCGGGCAAGCAGTATCGGCCATGTGGTAGCCGGCCTGGCCGACTGCCGAGGCCGGGTAGGAGCCGTTGCGCGCGATCGGATGGATGTTGGGGATCACTTCGGCCGAAGCGCCCTCGATGCGCTGCCAGCGCGTGTAGATATGCTCGAGGAAATCAAGGTATTCGGGCGTATGCACAGCCGCGACCGGGCCGAGCCCATGATCCCGAGGCCGCTCGATCGTGCAGCCAGCATATTTTGCGCCGGCTAACAATCTCTCCACGCGCTCCGGCTTTTCCGGATTGGGCTGTGCCGCACCGCTTGACAGAAAGGCCTTGGGGTCGTGACGCTTCTGTTCCTCGGCATAGAAGGCTTTCATTCCGGATCCTCGTTTTGGGGCGCATCGGCGAAGGCAAAGAACGCCTCGCCGATGATTTTTTGGGTCTGCTCATAGCTCGACCAGGCGATGCCCAGCCTTTCATAGAAGGTCTTGGCACCTTCATTGTCGGTGTCGACCGACAGTCGGAGATAAACGCCGCCTTCGTTCCGGCACTGCGCCGCAACGTGCCGCAGCAGCCGCTCGCCGATCTTGCGGCCGCGAAAACGATCCTCGACATAGAGGTCCTGCACATAGACTCCAGGCCGCCCCATCCAGGTTGAAAAGATCGGAAAATGCAGGCAAAGCCCGGCAAATTCCCCGCCGACTTCGGCGATCAGGGTCGAAAAGGCGGGTTTTTCGCCAAAGCCGTACATTCTGAGATCGTCGGGTGTGGAGATGATTTCCTCCGGCGCACCGATATGCGTGCCGAGCTTCAGGATCGCCGCGTGGATGGTTTCGACGTCTTCGATCCGGCCGGGGCGTAAGAGGACGTCATTGGATGTTGGATTGATCACGGTCGTCTCTCAAAACGCCACCCGGTCGCCGCCCTTGAGCGCCAGCATGTCGCGTGCTTCGGTTGGCGTTGCAACCTCCAGCGACAGCCCGTCGAGAATGCCACGGATGCGGCGCACCTGATCGGCATTGGATTTCGCCAGCTGGCGGCCGTCATAGAGACTGTCCTCCAGCCCGACACGGACATTGCCGCCCATGGCCGCCGCGATCGAGATCAGCGGCATCTGCTGACGGCCGGCGGCCAGCACGGAGAACTGGTAGCTGTCGCCGAACAATTTGTCGGCGATCCGCTTCATATGGACGAGATTGTCGGGATCGGCGCCGATGCCGCCCAGAATGCCCAGCACGAACTGGATGAACAATGGGCCAGACACCAGCCCTCGGTCGCGGAAATGCGCCAGCGAGTAGAGATGGCCAACATCGTAGCATTCGAATTCGAAGCGCGTGCCGCAGCCCTTGCCCAGCCTCTCCAGCACGCCCTCCATATCGGCAAACGTGTTCTTGAAGATGGTGTCGCGCGTCGCTTCGAGCAGCTTCGGCTCCCATTCGTGCTGCCATTCCCTCGGCCTGTCGAGCATCGGGAACAGCGCGAAATTCATCGAGCCCATATTGAGCGAGCACATTTCGGGTTCGGCCCGCAAAGGGGCTGCCAGCCGCTGATCGAGCGTCATCAGCGACGAGCCACCGGTGGTGATGTTGATCACCGCATCGGTCGCCTGCTTGATGCGCGGCAAAAACTGCATGTAGACGTCCGGATCGGCGGTCGGGCGGCCATCCCTCGGGTCGCGGGCGTGCAGATGCAGGATCGAGGCCCCGGCTTCCGCAGCGGCGATCGCCTCAGTGGCAATCTGGTCCGGCGTCACCGGCAGATAGGGCGACATCGACGGCGTGTGCACCGAGCCGGTGACGGCGCAGGTGATGATGACTTTTCTAGGCGCCATCTTTGTCGCCTCAGCCTTCGACCGGCAGGTCGAGTTCGGCAGCCAGCGACTCCAGCGAGTCGCCGATGATGGAAACGATCTCGCCGACCTGTTCGCTGGTGACGATCATCGGCGGCGCGACCATGAAATTGTCGCCGTCGACGCCGCCCTTGACCCTGCGGCCATAGATGATCAGCCCGCGCTCATAGGCGAGGTCGAGCAGCCGCTGCGTGGCTTTCTTGGTCTGGTCGATCGGCCTCAGCGTCTCTGGATCAGCAACCATCTGGGCGCCGGTGAGCAGGCCCTTGCCGCGCACGTCGGCGATGAACGGAAACCGCTTCGCCAGCCCCTTCAGCTCGTCCATCAGCACGTCGCCCATTGCGGCCGCATTGGCGATCAGGCCAAGCCGGTCCATTTCACCGAGCACGGCAAGCCCGGCGGCGCAGGCCAGCGGATTGCCGGCATAGGTGTGGCCGTGCTGGAAGCCGCCGGAGTCAAGCAGCGGCTGCACCAGCCGCATCGGGGCGGCGAGCGCGCCAAGCGGCGCATAGCCCGAACCCAGCCCCTTCGACAGCGCGACGATGTCGGGCTTGCAGTTCCAGTGGTCGCCGCCGAGGAATTTGCCGGTGCGGCCGGCGCCGCTCATCACCTCGTCGTGGATGAGCAGGATGCCGTAGCGGTCGCAGATCTCGCGGATGCGCGGGTAATAGCTGTCCGGCGCGACCAGTGCCGCGGTCGCCGCACCGCCGATCGGCTCCATGATGAAAGCGACCACGCTGTCTGGACCTTCCGCAAGAATCTTCTCCTCCAGCATGTCGGCATAGCGGATGCCGCGCTGGTCCATCGAGAGGTTGTCGCGGTCGCGCCAGGCATTCGGCGCCGGCACGGTCGGCATCGCCCGCATCATCGGCTCGAACGTTTCGGCCAGCGCATCGTCGCCGGTGACCGAGAGCGAACCCAGCGTGCCGCCATGATAGGAGGGGAAGCGGGTGATCACCTTCCAGCGGCTGACCTGGCCGGTGGCGACGGCCCATTGCCGCGCCAGCTTGATGCAGGATTCGGTCGCTTCCGAGCCGCCCGAGACGAAGAAGATTCGGTCCATGCCTTCCGGCAGCTTGCCGGCCAGTTCGCGTGCCAACTCCTCGGCCGGCTCGTTCTCGAAATGCAGCCGATAGGCAAAGGTGGCGCGGTCCATCTGCCGCTTCATGGCATCCAGCACATTGCGGTTTGAATGGCCGATATTGGCAACCATCGGGCCGCTCGAGCCGTCGATGAAGCGGCGGCCATCCTGCGTCCACATATAGATGCCCTCGGCACGGTCGATCAGCGGCCGGCGCAGGCTGGACAGATAGAACAGATGCGAGTCTCGCCGGGCGTCAGTGGCTTGCGTGGCGGTCTGGACTTTCGACATGTCAGGACTTTCCGAGATAACGATCGAGGACATTTTTTGTGACGCGTTCGACCATCGGGTCCTGTCTTAGCAGGCCGGCGACCCATTCGCAGGTTCCGGCGTGGAACACCTCGCCCTTGCCGCGCGGGAAATTGACGATCATGCCGTTGCCGCGTTTGACCTTTTCCAGATTGGCGTCGCTCGCCTCGCCGAACAGCGTCTCGGCGGTGAAGCGGCCGTCTTCGTCGGTGAGAAACTGGTCCTCGATCGGGATATCGGCGCTTTCCTCGACCTGGCTCGCCATGGCGACGGCGAGAACCTGCAAGCCGTCTGGCGCGCCGCTGGTAGCGGTCGGGTAGGGCAGGCCGCCGCGTATCTCGAAGTCGAGCCCGTCGACCTCATAGCCATAGACATGGCTGTCGGCGCCCAGCAGGTCACCATAGTAGATGCCGGTGCCGGCAAAGGCCCAATGCTCGGGCCTATAGACCGGAAAACCACGCACGCCGCGCGGCGCGCAGCCGCCCCAACCGGTATAGACCCCGCGCGTCGCGTTGAGCCCGAAGGTCGCCGAACCCGGCCGGCCGATTTCCGGCGCTTCCCAGGAATTGGTGGCGCGGGTGACGTCGCCGCCTGGGAGATAGGCGGGGTCTTCGGCACGCGAGCGATATTTGTAGCAGACCTGCCGGCGGGCCTCGTCTTCCAGCCGCGTCTGCCACATGAAATTGCCGGCAAAGCGCGCCGCATGGCCGCCGCGCTCGACATAGGCGTCGACGGCGTCGCGCATTTCCCAGGTCCAGTATTCATCATGGCCGACGAAGACGGCGCAGTCGTAGCCGTCGAGAATTTCGGGCGAAAAATGGAGATCATGCTGGCTGGCGAGATCGACTTGATAGCCGGCCCGCTCGGCAAAGCGGAAGAAGTGGCTATCGTAGCTCGCCCAGCCCGACGAGGCGTACTTTTTCGAATGGCCGGTGGCGAGCGCCCATTCCATATGCGGATAACGCGGCACCGTCTTCGGCGGCACGGCGACTTCCAGCGGCACACGCGGCGCATCTTTCGGCAGCACGACGAAGCCGCGGCACCAGGGGCGTTGCGTCGACACGATGGGCGAATACTGGTTGCGGTCCGGCCCGGTGATGCCCTGGTAGTGGTTGGAGCCGCCCCAGGTGTTGTAGGCCAGCCAGGTGCCCGTCGCCGCCACCTGCAGCACACGGCCGGGTTTACGGCCCGGCTGCGGGCTGACGATGAAAATATGGTGGTATTGGATCGGCTTGCCGTCGCGCCCGTCTGCGGTCAGCGTGACCCGATAGGCTCCGGACGGCCAGTCGTTCTCGACACGGAATTCGAGCGAAGCGTCCCAGCCGCAGCCTTCAGCCGAACATTGTTCCGGACTTTCCTGCCAGCGTGCTGCGATGCCCGATTTCTCGAACACTTTGGTTTCGCTGCCGCCATCCCGGATGATTGTCATGCCGAACGTCGCAGCTGTCGAGCTGACATGCAAGGCCACAGTCTCTCCGGCGCGATAGGAAAACCGGTCGCTGTAGCACCAGATCTCGCCGCGCTCGCCATCCATCCCCGGCCATTCGTAATAATGGCCACGCACCGCGTGGCGGCGCTGCTCCGGTGTCAGTCCGAAATCGGGGAATTCGGTCGGCAGATGGGTCATGAACACCTGAAAAGGTCGAGGGCCGCCATTTCGGCGATCTGCCGGTCACGCGTCAAATAGAAACGATCGGGCCAGCATTCGTTAGCCGCACCCTTGGCCGCCTCCATCAAACGGACTATCTCAGGGGAGGCGGCGTTTCCGCCACGGGGGTCGGAATGCTCAGAGTGCAAAAGGTCAAGGTCGACGAGATCTACGTGCCGACGGCGCGCAAGAAGACGCTGCATCCCGAGACCGTCCGCCATCTGGCCGAGGACATCCTGGAAAACGGCATGAAGACGCCGATCCAGGTCCGCCATGACGGCAAGCGCCACATCCTCGTCGAAGGCCTGCACCGGCTGGAGGCGGCAAGGTGGCTCGGCGAGACCGAGATCGAGGCTTATCTGGTGCAAGCCAAACGCCACTGACACGTCCGGTTTCTCGGCGCAGAGGTTTTTATCGCTTCGTCATCCTCGGGTCTGCGCTGCGTCGCTGCGCTCCTGCTTCGCCCATTGATGACGAAGGTGGGTGACGTCTCGGCCCATCGAGACGGTGTCGACATTTTCTTTGCGGGCGATGTCGGTTTGCGGTTCATCGGCTCGTCCTTGGGACGGAAGCCAGATCAAACGCAGGATGCCATCATGACCATCAAGCTCGACATCGCCCCCACCAACGACCGTGAACTGGTTCTCGCCCGCATCATCGATGCACCGCGCGAAAACGTCTATCGCTGCTGGACTGACCCGAAACTGATTACGCGCTGGTTCTCGCCAAAGCCGTGGACGACGCCTCGCGCCGAGATGGATGTGCGCACCGGCGGCTCGAGCCTTGTCGTCATGGCTAGCCCGGACGGCAACGAATTCCCCAACCCGGGAGTCTTCCTCGAAGTCGTTCCCGGCAGGAAGATCGTCCTCACCGACGCCTACACAGAGGCTTGGCAGCCTTCGGAAAAGCCGTTCATGACCGTCGCGCTGACCTTCGAGGACGAGGGCAATGGCAAGACCCGCTACATCGCTCGGGTCAGGCACTGGAGCGTCGCCGACCGCGAACAGCATGAGAAGATGGGTTTCCACGAGGGTTGGGGACAGTGCGCCGACCAGCTCGAAGAACTCGCCAAAACGCTTTGATCCGCATGACGCTCTGATACCGGCATGACGAGAGGAGATCGATATGTCCAAAACCCTGTTTTTCGCCATTCTTGCTTCGGTTGCAGCGCTCGTTGGCTGCCCAGGCACCACCGATGCGGAGGAGACAAAACCCGCCATGACGACTGAGACGAACGCACTGCCGAAGCCGGAAAAGTCCGGCCTGCTGCCGATCAACGGCCTGAATTATTATTATGCCATCTATGGCAAGGGCGAGCCGCTGCTTCTGCTGCATGGCGGTCTCGGCACCACGGATATGTTCGCGCCGATCCTGCCGAAACTTGCCGAAAACCGCACCGTCATCGGCGTCGACCTGCAGGGTCACGGTCGCACCGCGCTGGGCGACCGCCCATTCACCGTGGAGGCGATGGGCGACGACATGGCCGCCATCGTCAAGGCGCTCGGTTACGATCAGGTCGATGTCATGGGCTATTCGCTGGGCGGCGGCGTCGCCTTCCGCATGGCCGTCCAGAATCCCGAAGCGGTGCGCCGCCTCGTCCTGGTATCGACCGGCTACGCCACGGACGGCTTCTATGACGAGATGCGTCCCCAGCAGGCACAGGTGAGCGCGGCCGCGGCTGAGTTCATGAAGGAGACGCCGATGTACAAATCCTACGTCGCCGTGGCGCCGCATCCTGAGGAGTTCCCGAAGCTCCTCGATGCGCTGGGCGGCTTCATGCGTCAGAACCGCGACTACGCGGCCGACGTCGCCAAGCTGAAGATGCCGGTCATGCTGGTCTATGGCGACAGCGATATGTACAAGCCCGAACACGAGATCAAGTTCTATCAGATGCTCGGCGGCGGGCTGAAGGATGCCGGCTGGATGCGCGAGAACCTGTCGCAAAACCGCCTGGCGATCCTGCCCAACCGCACCCACTACGACACTTTCTTCGCCCCCGAACTGACGGCCGCCGCGCTGCCGTTCC
>NZ_RZOL01000490.1:0-4182 GCF_004022985.1 Mesorhizobium sp. M7A.F.Ca.ET.027.02.1.1
TTCTTAAGCCAGCGGTCGGCAACGGTAGCACCGGTGTCCGATTGTGCCGCAACGCGGATGAGGTGGCCGATCATACGACCTATCTGTTGGGCGGGAAGCACAAATGGCGGTCGTCACCGAGGGTACTGATCGAAGAATTCGCTCAAGGCCCATACTACGAAGCCGAGATAATGGGAAACGCAGTCATTGGGGTTACTGCCGCTGAGTTCGACCGCGCACCACATTTCGTCTTTCGTGACAGCATCTTTCCGGCCCTGCTGACCGATGACGAGCATACACGTATAGCAGATGTTGCGCTGAGCTGTCTGCAGGCTCTCGGCCTTGGCTGGGGGCCAGCGAACATCGAATTCCGGTGGACGAAGCGTGGCCCAGTCGTTATTGAAGTTAATCCGCGCCTTCCGATTGGTATTACTCCTCGGGCGGTCCGGCTAGCTTACGGTATCGATCTCGTCACCGAGCACATCAAGCTTGTCATCGGTGAGGAATGGGATTTGCGCAGAAGGCATTCGCACACTGCGGCTACGCGCATCCTCGTGCCTGATCGCGATGGCATCCTCGACTGGATCGCTGGCGACAGTCTGGCGGCTGCTATACCAGGTGTCGCCGAGGTCAAATTGTACGTCGAACCCAAGACCCCGATCGTCAGGAAAGGCGATTGCCGAGACCGCATCGGACATGTCATCGCCGCTTCGGCCAGCCCAGGCCAAGCCAAGGCGATACTTCAGCGTGCCGTCGACTTTATCGATTGGTCGATCACACCGTTTCCGACCCCTGGTGAACGGGAGTAATCTGCGGCCCCTTTTCGTACACCAGCCGCTGGTGGTGCCGGGCAAGAGGTGATCGCGCCCAACGTTGGTATAATTGAGAAGACGAAGAGAGCAGATCGATTAGGATAATTTTTTGCCGTGCGCCAGGGGCTGCGGATCCTGCTGTGAAGTCGGCCACCATTCCGATTTGACGCCGCCACCGTTCCAATCAAAGTCGGCCTATTTTCGGCACTGAACATTAGACGCGCAATAGTTTTGGAATTATTGAGGTCTCAAGAGATTGTCCATGAACAAAATCGTTACGAGCAAGAAAACCAAGCGTTTCACATTATTTTCAACCGCCTCGAAAGACCGCATGCCCCTTACTCGGCGCCGGCTCGCTCCCGCTAGCGTCGTGTAAACTCACAGAAAACGGAGGCCCTGTATGTCCAGAAATACATCTCCCGCGTCCGCGCCGAGGGCCGAGCCAGCGCCGGCTTCCTCGAACACGCCCCGCGCAGCGAGCAAGATCGTGCACTGGAGAAGCGCTGGCGCGGATCGGACTATCTGAGGACGCTGGAATCCGCGGCTCGCGCGAGCTATCCCCGCTTTGTACGCGAGATCGAGGGGATCGCCGCGAGCGTCGGGCAGGATTTCGAAACGGTCTTCCTCTGGAACTGCTGGGGCGACCTGCAGCTTCCCGAGGACGTCTCCCCGGCAACGAAAGCGCTCGCCACCACGGGCTGCACCTCGCTCCTCATTCCGCGGGAAGGTGACGGCGCGGCGGTAATTGCCCATAATGAGGACGGCGCGGCAAAGATTCTCGGCGCCTGTTTCTGGGTCGAGGTCGAGCCCGACGAGGGCCCGGCCTGGAGCGGCTCCATGCGTGCCGCGGCAGATCATCTGCCGCGCGATCCTCGATGCGAGGAATCTGGACGAAGCGGTCGAAATCCTGAGGCGCCTGGCTGAAGATCATGGGCGCTGATGTTGTTGACAGTCTGGACGAGCCCGGCCTCGTTTAGGCCGAACGTATGCCCCAGCAGCTGGCCGGGATACAGCTGCGCCATTCAGGAGGCCTCCTCGCCGCGTGCCCACGCCAACCACCTGCTCTTCGAGGAATTCGACGGGCTGGGCCAGACGATCACCCTCTCTTCCCGCAACCGGCAGGATGCGGCGGACCGGATGATCGCGGAAGGCGCGCTCGCGCGGGGCGCGGAGGCGGTGCTGTTCGACAAGACCACCCCGATCTTTTGCGACAACAATCGGCAGGATGATACCGTCCAGACCCTCGCTACGAGCGTCTTCGCGCTTTTCCCTGATCGCGTCGAATGGCGCGTGCACGCCACGCCGGCCGAACTCGACGCGCTAAGCGGAACGATGCGTGTCGTCTAAATCAAAGCATCCCTATGATTCTTACCAAGGCCTTGATGGCAGAACTGGCGGAGATGGTGTTGCTCGGCCGCCTCATACGTGCGCACCACCTGTCTTTGATGCTAATCGCGAGAAAACGCCGGCAGATCGCCGGCTTCGCTGTGATGACGGAGTACAAACTCAGCGCTTATTTGGAAACTGTGTGATGTCATGAGACAGAAATCGTATGCCGGCGACGGCAACTACCCGAACAGTTACTACGCCGCCTCCCGCAACATGCTCCGCACCCCAGTGCGGCTTCAGGGCCGGGTAGAAACCGATATTTGTGTCGTTGGCGCCGGCTATTCCGGGATGGCAACCGCAATCCACCTCGCGGAGAAGGGCTATAAGGTCGTGGTCGTCGAGGGTGCGCAGGTTGGCTGGGGTGCTTCCGGACGCAATGGCGGCCAGGTCATCAACGGCCTCGGTGCCAGCCTCGCCACGATCCAGCGCCGCTACGGCGAGGGCGCGGCGCGGTTCATCGGTGGTCTGGTCCAGGAAGGCGGCAAGATCATTCGCCGCCTCGTCAGCCAATATCATATCGAGTGCGACCTGAAGCCAGGAAACATCTATGCGGCCTGTACCCCCGCGCATATGAAAGAACTCGAATCCAAGCAGGCGCTCTGGCGCAAATACGGCATGGACGACCACCAGTTGCTAGACCGCGAGGCACTACGCAAGCTGGTCAATTCGGGCGCCTATTGCGGGGGCATGCTCGATACCTCCGGCGGCCACATGCATCCGCTCAATCTCGTGCTCGGTGAGGCGCGCGCCTTCGAAGGCCTCGGTGGCACCATATATGAGATGTCGCCGGTAATCCGCATCCGTAATACGGGTGCCCGGCCGATTGTCCAGACCGCAGAGGGTGAAGTATCGGCTCGCGTCGTGGTGCTTTGTGGCAATGCCTATCTGGGCGACACCGTGCCCGAGCTCGTTTCCCGCGTCATGCCGGTCTCGACCCAAATGATCACCACCGTACCGCTCGGCGAAGCGGTTGCTCGTTCGCTGATTCCGAGCGACATGTGCGTCGAGGATGCCCGATATATCCTCGATTATTTCCGACTCTCGGCCGACAAGCGGATGGTCTTTGGGGGCGGCTCCGTCTATGGTGGCACGGATCCAGCCGACGCTGTGGCAAAGCTGCGGCCGAACCTCGAAAAGGTCTTCCCGCAACTCAAGGGCATCGCGATCGACTATGCCTGGAGCGGCAATTTTGCGCTCTCCTTCACGCGCGTGCCGCAAATGGGGCGAATCGGAGCGAACACCTATTTCACCCACGGCTGTAGTGGTCATGGCGTCACCGGATCGCACCTTTTTGGCCGCATCCTGGCCGAGGCAATCGACGGGGATGCGACGCGCTTCGATTTCTTCGAGAAGCTGCCATGGTATCCATTCCCAGGGGGTCGAATGTTCCGGGCGCAATATTCGACGCTGGGGTCATGGTGGTACATGTTTAGGGATGCGGTCGGATGGTAGCTCTCCGGGGATTAATGGCGTGGAGCTCGTTTTATCTGCCATCCGGTTGGTGACCTTTCGGTACGATAAGCAACAGCCTGCCGCCGTGGTCCGTCGTCACGCGACCGAGACCTACGCGCGGCGCGCCCTGCCGATGGGGAGGACATCGGCAGGGCGCTATATCCAAGCGCTGGACGGAGCGTTTGCGGAGCTTCCGTGTGAGGGGTTTAAGAGGAGGAGGTATATCCAGATGGCATGCGTTTCGCCGCTCCGTAGGAGCGCAATTTGTCCATGATCATACGCTCTGGCGGCAGACCTTGCTTCTTCAGAAGTCGCGTCAGCAGCCGCTTGGGCGGCGTTGGTGCTGCGGCGCGTCCGGACGATCTGTGTGCAAGTTCGGGCCCAACCAAGTCCTCGTTAAGAAATGCAAATTGTAACGGCGAATGTCGGTCCGTCGATCGGCTGAACACTATCTATTTCGGAGGCGTGGCGTGAACAAAATCTATACCGACGCAGGCTCGGCGCTTGATGGTTTGTTGTTCGACGGGATGTTCGTTGCCGCGGGTGGGTT
>NZ_RZOL01000491.1:0-4175 GCF_004022985.1 Mesorhizobium sp. M7A.F.Ca.ET.027.02.1.1
CGCCGCGCCGGTGATTTTGGCCGGGCCGTCGACGCGCGACAGCCGGCCGCCGACGGCTTCGGCAAAAGCGCCGTCGGATGCATCCCCATGCCTGATGTTGTGAACGGTCATGCCGTCTCTCCCAATTTGAGGATGGCGCGGGCGACGACGCGCGGCGCCAGTTCGATCTTGTAGTGGTTGGCGCCATAGTCGACGGCGCCTTCGACGGCGAGCAGGCTGGCGGCGTGGACCGCCCCCGGCTCCAGCACCTTGCCCTTCAGCGCGTCCTCCACGGTCCGCGCCCGCCATGGTTTCGTCGCGACACCGCCGAGTGCGACGCGCAGATCGCGGATGGTGCGCCCGTCCGCCTCGAATTCGATACCGACAGCCGCACTTGCGGCGGCAAACTCAAAGGATTGCCGGTCGCGGATCTTGAGATAGGTCGAGCGCCGGGCAGCGACCGAGCCGGGGATTTCGATCGCGGTGATCATCTCGCCCGGTTCGATGGCGTGTTCCTTGTTCGGCGTGGTGCCGGGCAGCAGGAAAAAGTTGTCGACGGATAGCTGGCGCTCGTCGAGGTGGACTGTTGCGTCGAAGGCGACCAGCGCCACGGCGAGGTCGCCTGGATACATGGCGATGCAGGCGTCGCTGGCGCCGAGCACGGCGTGGCCCCTGGTGACGCCGCCTATGGCCGAACAGCCACTGCCAGGTTCCCGCTTGTTGCAAGCGGAGAAATTCCCGGGATCACGGAAATAGGGGCAGCGCGTGCGCTGCATCAGATTGCCGCCGATGGTCGCCATGTTGCGGATCTGCGCGGAAGCCGCCTGCCACAGGGCTTCCGACACCGCAGGAAAGCGGCTCTTGATGTCGGCATGGTCGGCGACGTGGCTCATCCTGGCCAGCGCGCCGATGGTGGCGCCGCGTTCGTTCACCTCGATGCTGTCCAACCCCTTGAGATGAGCGATGTCGACCAGCGTCTCGGGCTCGGCGACGCCGCATTTGGCGAGATCGACCAGCGTGGTGCCGCCGGCCAAGAGCATGGCGCCGGGCAGGGCGGCCGCCTGGCGTGCCGCATCGACCGAGCTGGAGCGAAAATAGGAAAAGTCCCTCATGACTGGACCTCCAAGGCGGCTTGGCGGATGGCGGCGACGATGTGCGGATAGGCGCCGCAGCGGCAGAGATTGCCGGCCATGTATTCGCGGATCTCGCCGTCGGAGCCGGCATGGCCCTCACGGATGCAGGCGACCGCCGACATGATCTGGCCCGGCGTGCAATAGCCGCACTGGAAGGCGTCCTGTTCGAGGAAGGCAGCCTGCACGGGATGCATTTCGCCCTCCCGTGCAAGCCCCTCTATGGTGATGACGGCGCGGCCTTCGGCTTGGGCGGCCAGCGTCAGGCAGGCCAGCACGCGCTCGCCATCGATATGCACGGTGCAGGCGCCACACTGGCCGTGGTCGCAGCCCTTCTTGGTGCCGGTCAGGCCGAGTCGGTCGCGCAAGGCGTCGAGCAGCGTCACACGCGGCTCGATGTCGAGCCCGTGAAGGTGGCCGTTGATGTCGAGATGGACGGGGATCGTTGTTTTCGTCATGGGCATCTGGCTCCAGTTGCTTGACGCGAAGTCGTTGATCTCATGTTGGGCCGGCGAGGAGCTAGCGCCCGCTGTCCGGCCCTTCGCTGTCGCTCCGGACCGTTCGGGCGTTCGGCCCTTTAAAAAGGTCCACTGGACCTTTTGATCCGCCCGAAGGCGGACCGGGCCTTCACCGTTCGTCGGACGGGAAGCCAAGCAATTGGCTTCCCGTCCGCTATGCGGACCACTCCTCACCCCAGCAAATCCTCGATGCGGATCGGAAAGCGCCGGGGCCGCACCCCGGTCGCATGCCAGACCGCATTGGCGACGGCGCCGGCCGTGCCGGTGATGCCGATTTCGCCGACCCCCTTGATGCCGAGTGCGTTGACGTGAGGGTCGTCCTCGTGGACCAGCAGCGCCTCGACCGACGGAACGTCGGCATTCACCGGGACATGATATTCGGCGAGGTTGGCATTCTGGATCCGGCCAGAGCGCCGGTCGGTGATGGCTTCCTCATGCAGCGCGAACGAGACGCCCCAGATCATGCCGCCATAATACTGGCTGCGCACCAGCCTGGGATTGATGACCCGCCCGGCGGCGAACGCGCCGACCAGCCTTGTGACACGGATCTGGCCGAAATCCGGATCGACCTTCACCTCGGCGAACACGGCGCCATGCGCGTGCTTGGCATAGGTTTCCTGGGATGCCGGGTCGGGAGCGCCTTTGCCATGGCCCTCGATCTCGGTGAGGCCCGCGCGCGTGAGGATTTCGGCATAGCTTTCACCGCGGCTTTCATCGTCGCGCCGATAGAGGCGACCGCCGCGCGCCAGGACGCCTTCATTGCCGGCGCCGTAGAGCGGTGATGCCTCGTGACCGGTGGCGAGATCGGCGAGCCTGGCGATGACGGCGGCGCCCGCATTGTGGATCGCCATGCCGGCCGTCGCCGTGTGGCCGGAGCCGCCGGCAATGCCTGCATTGGGCAGATCGGAACTGCCGGCCCTGAAATCGACCTGGTCGATATCCAGTCCCAGTCCGTCGGCGGCGATCTGGGCGAAGGCGGTCCAGGCGCCTTGCCCCATGTCCTGCGCGCCGGTCTCCATCAGGCCGCTGCCATCGCTTCTCAGCACGGCGCGGGCCTCGGCCTGGAACATCAGGGCCGGAAACGTCGCCGTGCCCATGCCCCAGCCGGTCAGGAAACCGTCCGCGTCGCGCATCAGCCGGGGCTGAAGCGGGCGGCTCGCCCAGCCGAACGTCTCGGCCGCTTGCCTGTAGCACTCGCGCAGCGCCTTGGAGGAAAACGGCTTGCCGGTCATCGGCTCGACCTCGGCATAGTTCCGCAGCCGGAACTCCAGCGGGTCCATGCCGCAGGCGTGAGCCGCCTCGTCGATGGCGCTTTCGAGTGCGATCGAGCCGGTCGCTTCGCCGGGCGCCCGCATGAACAGCGGGGTACCGGTGTCCAACCGCACCGCATCGTGGGAGGTGGCGATGGCCGGGCTGGCATAGAGCGTGTGCGAGGCATCCGCCGCCGGTTCGAAGAAATCGTCGAACGTGCTCGACGCAGTCTTGGCGTGATGGTCGAGTGCCGTCAGCCGCCCTTCGCCATCCATGCCCATGCGCAGCGTCTGGCGCGTCGGCGCACGGTGGCCGACCGGGCCGTACATCTGCTCACGCCGCAGCACCAGCTTGACCGGACGGCCGACGAGGCGCGCCGCCAGGATGCCGAGCACCTGCGGTCCGGAGATCATGCCTTTCGAGCCAAAGCCGCCACCCAGGAACGGGCTGCGGATGTGGACGTTTTCCGGTGCGATGCCAAACAGGCCGGCGATGCGGCCCTGCGCCATGGCAAGGCCCTGGCTCGGCGTGTCGATCGACAGTGTGTCGCCATTCCAGGCGACGACGATCGCATGCGGCTCCATGGCGTTGTGGTACTGGGCCGGCGTCTCGTAGGTGGCTTCGATCCGTGTCTTTGCCGATTTGAGGCCGGCCTCGACATCGCCCTTGTGCTGCACGGCCGGACCGCCGACGCCGACACCACGCGGCATAAAGCTTTCAGCGCCGTCCAGGCCAACGCGCGCCGGCAGCACTTCATAGCGCGGCGACAGCAGCGCCGCCCCCTCGGTCGCCGCCTCCAGCGTCTCGGCGATCACCACGGCGATGCTCTGGTTGGGGTAGCGGACCTGATCGTTCTGCAGCAGGTCGAGCCGGAACATGAAGGGGTGGTCCTTGGCGTCCGGGTCAGCGGCGAGCGCCGGCCGGTTCTTGGGCGTCATCACCTCGACCACGCCCTGGTGAGCCTTGGCCGCCTCGATATCCAGAGCGGCAACGCGGCCGCGCGCGATGCTGCTGACCGCCAGCACGGCGTAGAGCATGCCGGGCGGGTGGTTGTCGGCGGCATAGCGCGCGGCTCCGGTGACTTTCAGAAAGCCGTCGCGGCGGGTCAGCGGCTGGCCGATGCTGGAGCCCTGCCGGGCATGGGCGGGTTGCTGGTTGAGGCTGAGTTCAAGCGTCATGGCGCGCTCCGGGAATGTTCGAGAACGGGGAGGCAGGAAGGGCTGGCAGACGCTCGGGCGTTCCCGAAAGCGCAGATATCAGCGCCCTGACCACGATGCGGCGGGCCACCCCTGTCTCG
>NZ_RZOL01000492.1:0-4131 GCF_004022985.1 Mesorhizobium sp. M7A.F.Ca.ET.027.02.1.1
GGCCTGGTGGGCGCCGGCACTGGTGGTGACGCTGAAGCCGTTTGCGACGCGGGAAATCTCCAGCACTTCCTCGCCGGTGCGGATCACGCCGCCGCCGGCCTTGAGCGCGGAGGCTGAAGCCGCAAGCATCTTTCCCGTGTCGACATCGAGCGCGCCGGGTTCATGCACGCCGCCGCAGGTGGTTGCCGTGGCGATGACCGGCACCAGCGCGGTGACTTCTGCTGCTGACAGGCGCCGTACGCTCGGCACCAGCGCCTGCATCTCGGCCGCCATGCGGTCGACGGCTGCACTGTCTTCGACACCGCCGACGTGCAGCGCGCCGCGCCGGTGGGCGGCGAAGCCGCCATCGATGATCGCCTGTCGGCTGGCCAGCGACAGCGCCCGCACCAGCGCATTGCCATAGGTTTCGGAAAACAGCGCCGCGGAGCGGCCGCTGGCGTGGTAGCCGAGATGCGGCTCGCGCTCGAGCACGGTGATCTCGGCCCAGGATTGCACGGCCGCCGCCAGCGAAAGGCCGGCAATGCCGCCGCCGATGACGACGATTTTTTGGAGAGACTTGGACTGCATGCTCTAGGGGTAGAAATAATTTCGTATCCAGTCAATATTTAGCGTATAAGAAAATTATTAGCGTTGTTGATGGCGGCAGGGAGTTGGACTACCAAGGGTGAAGAAGCGGCCCGGTGGCCGCGCCAGGAGCTGACGATGTCGGAGCAACCGAACCTCGGTGATTGTCTGCGCGGCTTGAGGAAGACGCATGGCTGGACCTTGCAGGAGGTCAGCACGCTGACCGGCGTCGCGGTGTCGACGCTGTCCAAAGTCGAGAACGACCAGATGTCGCTGAGCTACGACAAGCTGCTGCAGATCTGCGAGGGGCTGAGCATCCATGTCACCGAGCTGCTCAGCGGCGACCGCAAGCAGCCGGCTGCGCGCACCCGCCGCTCGGTGACCTCTCAGTCCAACACGCTGCGCCAGCTGACCCGCAACTACGATTACCGCTATCTGGCCACCGATCTGGTGCGCAAGCGCATGGTACCGATCCACGCCTATGCGCGCGCCCGCACGCCGCAGGAATTCGGGCCGTTGACCAGGCATGCCGGCGAGGAATTTTTGATCGTGCTCAAGGGCGAGATCGAGCTGCACACCGACCAGTACGCGCCGGTGCGGCTGAAACAGGGCGACAGCGTCTATATCGATTCCACCATGGGTCACGCCTACCTGTCGGTGGGCGAGGGCGACGCCGAGATGCTGTGCGTCTGCTCCGGCGACGAGCCTGACATGGAGGGCGCGCTGCTGAGCGTGCTGGAGACGGTGGAGGGGTAGGGGCTGGTCCCAACCCTCCACGTTGGTGCCGCCCCTCATCAGGCTGCCGCCATCTTCTCCCCGTAAACGGGGAGAAGGACGATCCTATCGACGGGCGGCGCTGGCTCCAACAATTGAGCGGCTCCGCTACAGCGCAACTACACGTCCCATTCCCCGCCGAACCGCCTCGCGGTAGGCGAGATCGGCGGCCACCATGTCTTCCATGGCGACGCCCATGGCCTTGTAGACGGTGACCTGATCGGCGCTGACCCGTCCCGTCCGCCGCCCGAGCAGCATGTCGCCGAGCTCGATTCCGGCTTTCGGATCAATGCCCGCCAGTTCGCAAGAGCCGACCGGCGTCGGGGCAAAGGCATCCCTGGTCTCGACGAACAGGCTGGCCCGGCCGACAAGCTCGACCGGCAATTCGCCGCCCGGCGGGGCGACGCCTACCGACGAGACATGGGTGCCCGGCCGCACCCATTCGGCCGAGATCACCGGCGCATAGGAATGCGTTGCCAGGCAGACGACGTCGGACGAACGCACCGCGGCCTCGATATCGGCGACGGCAACGACACCCGGATGTTGCGCGGCAAGTGCTTGCGCATCTGAAAATTCCTTGGAGACAACGCGGATTTCGGCGAAATCGCGCACCAGCGGCAAAAGATGCAGATGCTGGCCGGCCTGCACACCGGCGCCGACCACCGTCGCGACCTTGGCGTCGCGGCGGGCGAGTTCACGCACCGAAAGCACGGCCGAGCCGGAGGTGCGCACGGCGGTGATGTAGGTGCCGTCCATGACGCAGACCGGCATGCCCGTCTGCGGGTCGAACAGATGGATGGTGGCGAGGTGGCTGGGGATACCTTTGGCGACGTTGCCCTCGAAGACGTTGACGATCTTCACCGTCAGATGCATGCCCGCTATCCATGCCGACATCGCTAGCGAATAGCCGGCCTGCGGAACATCGAGCTGCGGCCGTGCCGGATTGACCACCTTGCCGCCGGACAAGGCCTTGAAGCCGCCGGCGAGTACGTCGAGAAGCTGGCGCAGGTCGATGCAGGTTTTCACCTCGGCCTCGCTCAGGATGAGTACGGGCATGTCACCCTTGGCCTGGGCGCTGCGGGAGGTCGATATCGCTGATGTCATGGGATCCGCTTTCGTTGTCGGTTGCACGACAACGGTATTGCGGTCCGGGAGCGTGATGAAATATACTGTTTTTGCTATTTTGGCGTGATTATCACGTTTTTTCTGGTCAAAAAGTGTGAATCCTGAAATGGACGATCTCGACCGTATCGACCGCTCGCTGCTACGTTTGTTGCAGGAGGACGGCCGCCGCACGACGCTCGATCTGGCGCGCCGGGTCGGTCTGTCGCCGACCGGGGCGACGCAGCGCGTCAAGCGGCTGTTCGCCGAAGGCTTCATTCGCGCCGTGCGCGCGGTGCTCGATCCTGCTCGGATCGGGCAGGCGCAGCTCGTCTTCATCGAGGTGCGGCTCGACCACACGGCGCCGCATGTGTTCGACCGCTTCGCCGAGGCGGTTCTGCGGGCGCCCGAGATCATCGAATGCCACATGGTGGTCGGCGGCTTCGACTATCTGGTCAAGGCGCGCATCGCCGACATGGCGATGTTCCAGGATTTCCTGCAGCGCGTCATCCTGCCGCTGCCCGGGGTGCGGGAGACACACACCTACGCTTCGATCGCCAATGTGAAGCCCGACGCCTTGCTGCCGATCTAGAGCGGCGGCCTTTCTCCCGCATCCAGCAACCATTGCCGCACGGCTTGCGTCGGCTCGGGGTGGCGCTGTTTTCTCGGCATCACGACATAAAAATCCTGCGTGCCGCGCATTTCGCCGCTGACGGGCTGAACCAGGCGGCCCGTGGCGAGATCAGCGGCTACGAGGAAGCGGCTGGCCAGCGCAATGCCCTGGCCGGCGACGGCCGCGTCGATGGCCAGGCCCGTCTGGTTGAAGCGCATCCGTTTCAATTCGGTCGTCATCTTCAGGCCGACCGCTTTCTCCATGAATTCCGGCCACAGATTGTGGGCATCGTGCAGCAGCACATGGTGCTGGATTTCGGAGGCTGCGATTTCAGCAACACCTTCCGGCAGCAAGGCCGGGCTGCAGACGGCGACGATCTGCTGGGGAAACAGCAGGTCGACGATCAGCCCAGCGCCGAAGGGCGGGCGGCCTTGCCTGACCGCGATGTCGACGCCATCGGCTTGAAAGCTCGATAGGCTCTCGCTGGCCAGCACGCGCAAATCGACCAGCGGGTTGTGCGCGACGAAGTCATGCAATCTCGGGATCAGCCATTTGGTAGCGAAGCTCGGCGTCACGCTGATCGTCAGCCGCGCCGGCTCGGGACGAAGCAGCAGCGTCGCCTCCGAGATCAGGTCGAAGGCGCGGCGGATATTGGGGACATAGGCGCGGCCCTCATCGGTCAGCGCCAGGCCGCGCGGCAGCCGCTCGAACAGCTTTGTGCCGAGATCGGCTTCCAGCCCGCGAATGTGCTGGGCGACCGCCCCTTGCGTGACATTGAGCTCTTCGGCGGCGATGCGGAAGTTGAGATGACGCGCCGAGGCTTCGAAGGCGCGCAGCGCATTCAACGGCGGCAGGCTGAGGAAGGCTTCGGGCATGCAGGAGTTTTTCTACAGGTTGATTTCAGGCATTCTGGTTCGAACCAGCGGGGAAAACCAGCTATATCAACGCTCAGCTCCCGAAAACACCGCTTGCGGTGCCCGCAAACCCTGAGAGGAAAATCCGATGAGTGTAGAAAAAGTAGCTGTGGTGGTGGCCGGCGGCAGCGGCATGGGTGCGGCGGCGGCCAAGCGGCTGGCGGC
>NZ_RZOL01000493.1:0-4079 GCF_004022985.1 Mesorhizobium sp. M7A.F.Ca.ET.027.02.1.1
GGCCGTGACGCACGAGCACGAGGGTTCTCGACATGTTTGCTCCCTTCAGGTTGGCAGATGGGCAAGTTGGCAGATAGGCGGCTCAGCTGAGGCCGAGCACGTCCCGCATCGAATACAGTCCCGGCTTCTTGCCGCGCGCCCAAAGCGCCGCCTTCACGGCGCCGCGGGCGAAGATGGCGCGGTCCTCTGCATGGTGGGCAAGCGTGATGCGCTCGCCGGTGCCAGCCAGCAGCACGCTGTGGTCACCGACCACCGAGCCGCCGCGCAGCGTGGCAAAGCCGATCGAGCCGGTCTTGCGCACGCCGGTGTGGCCGTCGCGGACCCGCACGTCGTTGCCGGAAAGGGGGATACCGCGCCCGGCGGCGGCAGCTTCGCCGAGCAGAAGTGCTGTGCCCGACGGCGCGTCGACCTTGTGCTTGTGGTGCATTTCGAGGATCTCGATGTCGAAATCGTCGGCATCGAGCGCGCGCGCCGCCTGTTCGACCAGCACCGCCAGAAGATTGACGCCGAGGCTCATATTGCCCGACTTGACGATGGTCGCATGGCGCGCCGCCGCCGCGATCTTCGCATTGTCGTCGGCCGTGCACCCGGTCGTGCCGACGACGTGAACGATGCGCGCCTGCGCCGCATAGCCCGCGAATTCGACCGTCGAAGCAGGCGTGGTGAAGTCGAGCACGCCGTCTGCCTTGGCGAAGACCGGCAGCGGATCGTCGCCGATCGGCACGTTGATGATACCGATGCCCGCCAGTTCGCCTGCGTCCTTGCTCAGATAGGGCGAACCCGCCCGCTCGACCGCGCCGATGACCCGCGCGCCGGGGATGGTGTGGATGGCGCGGATCAGCGTCTGGCCCATGCGGCCGGCAGCGCCCACCACCACCAGGCCCATATCGCCTGCTTCGCTCATGTGCTCCTCACAGCAGTCTTCTTCGCACGCGTGGCCCGGACCGGAGTTTGGATCGGCTCGCGGTCCTCGACAAGCCCCAGTCCCTTCTTGCCCTGGATGCGGTGGAAGCGGGAATAGATGCTGTCCGGGTCGGCCATCAGCGTCGCATGGGTGCCTTCCTCGACCAACCGTCCCTCTTCCAGCACGATGATGTGGTCGGCATTGACCACCGTCGACAGCCGATGCGCTATGACGATGGTGGTGCGGCCTTGCATGACTTGGGTCAGCGCTTCCTGGACGCGCGCCTCCGCCTCGTTGTCGAGCGCCGATGTCGCCTCGTCGAGCAGCAGGATCGGTGCCTGGCGCACGATGGCGCGGGCGATCGAGACGCGCTGGCGCTGGCCGCCGGAAAGGGTCGAGCCGCCTTCGCCGACCGGCGTGTCGTAACCTTGCGGCTGCTGGCGGATGAACTCGTCGGCTGCCGCCTGTTTCGCCGCCTGCTCGATCTCGGCGTCCGTGGCCGACAGACGGCCGTAGCGGATGTTGTCGCGGATCGTGCCCTCGAACAGATAGGGCGCCTGCGCCACATAGGCGATCGACTGCCGCAGCGAATGCTTGGTTACCTTCGAGATGTCCTGGCCATCGACCTCGATGCTGCCCCGGTCGACGTCGTAGAAGCGCTGCAAGAGCGCCACCAGCGTCGATTTGCCGGCGCCCGACGCACCGACGATCGCCGTCACCTTGCCGGCCGCGGCGGTAAAGCTCAGGTCCCTAAGCACCGGCATGTCGGCGCTGTAGCCGAACGTCACATTGTCGAAACGCACCTCGCCGGTGGTGATCCTCGCCTCGACGGCATCGGGTGCGTCGCCCTGTTTCGGCTCCAGGTCGAGCAACTCGTAGATCATGCGCGCGTTGACCAGGGCACGTTCCATGCCCACCTGTGTGCGCGCCAAGCGTCTTGCCGGATCGTAAGCCATGATCAGCGCGGTGATGAAGGAGAAAACCGCGCCCGGCGGCTGCCCAAGATACAGCGCCCGGTAGCCGGAATAGGCAAGTACGGAGGTGATGGCGAGACCGCCCAGAATCTCGGAAATCGGCGACAGCCGCTCCGAGACGCGGGCGATCTTGTTGTTACGCTGCTCGGCCGTGTCCGCCATGATGCCGATGCGGCGCGCCAGCTCGGCCTCCAAGGTGAAGGCCTTGACGATGGCGATGCCTTGCGTGGCCTCCTGCACGGACCCGTTCAGCCGCGAATTGATCAGGACGGATTCCCGGTTGATACGCCGCAGTCGGCGGGTGATATAGACGACGGCCCAGATCAGTGGAGGGCCGATCAGCAGCGAGCTGAGCGACAACACCGGATCCTGATAGATCATCACGCCAACGAGAGCGACCAGCGTGACAGCGTCGCGGCTGATCGAGGTCAGTGTCAGCGACAGCAGATCGCGAACGCCGCCGACATTCTCGCTGACCTGTGCCGCCAGCCGACCGGAACGCGTATCGTTGAAGAAGTTGACGCCGAGCTTCATTAGATGGTCGAAGCTGCGCTTCTGGTAGCGCGCGACCAGATTGTTGCCGATACTGGCCAACGCGACTGCTTGGCCGTAACCGGCGAAGCCGCGCAGCAGGGAGGCCCCCATGAAACCGGCGCAGATCAACCAGAGCATATCGCCGCGTCGTTCGTAGAAGATCTGGTTGATCATCGGGGCCATGATCCACGCCGTGAAGGCAGTGGTGCCGGAAACGATCAGCAGGCAAGAGACGGCGACGACATAGGTCCAGCGATACTCTTTGCCGTTTTCAGCGAGGATGCGGCGGAGCACCGCTGTGACCTCGCCGGGCCGGGCTTTTTGTTTGTTTGGAGCTTGAAGTGTCAAATCGGGAGCGCTTTGTGGTTTTCCGCCTCGTGGGACCGGGGCTGCAAATTCGGCACCCCTCTTAACGCCCTGCGGCCTGATTGCCTATGCCCGCACCTGATTAACTTCGTCGCGGGGCGCGAGCGCTTCGCTGGCTTTCAGGCCTGCCAGCGCCGGCCCTCCGTCTGGACACCGAACAGCAAGGGGTTCCTGGCATAGGCGGCAAGGCCCAGAAGTGCGGCCAGCGGGTGGGTGATGACATAGACCGGCATGGTGCGCATCATCGCGCTGTGCGGCGCCTTGTCCTCGAAAGCGGCGCGGAAATTGCCGGCTTTCAGCGCCGGCACGATCTTCTGCGCGATGCCACCGGTGAGGAACACGCCGCCGCGGCTCATGAACACCAGAGCAAGGTCGCCTGCGGTGCGCCCAAGGCAGGTGACGAAAATCTCCAGCGCTTCCACTGCAACCGGATCGGTTTTCGCAAGTGCCGCGGCAGTGATCTCGGCCGGCGTGGTGAAGGGCGACGGCTTGCCGTCTGCCTTGGCAACCGCCCGATAGACATTGACCAGACCGCGTCCGCACAGGATCTGCTCGCCCGAAATGCGGCCCTCCAGCTTCTCGATATGCGGAAAAACCTCGAAATCGCGCGGTGTGCGCGGGCCGATGTCCATATGGCCGCCCTCGCCGGGGACCGGTATCCAGTGGTGCAGCGCGTGGACCAGCCCGGCGACGCCGAGCCCGGTTCCTGGACCGAGCACGACGCGCCCGGCATTGGGCTCCGGCGTGCCGCCGCCGATCTTTTCCATGTGCTCCTCGCCGAGCGCGACGACGGCCAGCGCCTGCGCCTCGAAATCGTTGAGCACGACGATGTCGCTCAGGCCGAGGCTGGCGAACATTTTCCTCGGCTTGACGATCCAGGGGCAGTTGGTGAGTTCGATCTCGTCGCCGTCGACCGGGCCAGCCACCGCCAGCACCGCCGAATTGGGGCGCACCGACGAGCGGTCGAGCACGGCCGCCTGGATCGCCTCGTCGATGGTGTTGTAGTTCGCCGTCTGGACAATGGTCGGCTCGCCTGCCTCGGAATTGGCGTCGAGCACGATCGAAAAGCGCGCATTGGTGCCGCCGATGTCGCCGATCAGGATCGGAAACCGCAACAAAGTATCGTCGTCGCCTGTGCGTGGCATGCTCTCGTCCGTCTCCGGCGCCCCCGACGGCATCTGGCCGTTCTTCCGTTGACTAGCGCATGAGTTTGAAAAGGGAAACGGTTTTCGACCCGGGCGGCGCGCTGAGGCCGGCTCTGCGGCCAAACCGCCACGGTTTCGCAAAATGAGGCGCTGAAC
>NZ_RZOL01000494.1:0-4046 GCF_004022985.1 Mesorhizobium sp. M7A.F.Ca.ET.027.02.1.1
GCCGTCGAGCCTGGCGACCTCAATGATCTCCCTCGGCAGCATCTGCAGCGCAGCCAGGATGAGCAGCGTCATGAATGGTGTCGACTTCCAGATATCGACGATGAGGACGGCCGCCATCGCCGTGTCGGCGTCGGCCGTCCAGGCGATCTTGGTGCTGATCAGGCCGAGGTTGAGCAGCACGACATTGATGATGCCGAACTGGTCGTTGAGCATCCATTGCCACATCTTCGCCGAGACGATCGTCGGGATCGCCCAGGGGATCAGGATCGCTGCCCTGACGACGCCGCGGCCTCTGAATTCGGCATTGAGAACCAGGGCAACGATCGTGCCGAGGATGATTTCGCAGGTCACCGAAATCACCGTGAAACGAACCGTGTTCCAGACGGCACGCCACCAGACCGGATCGACGAGCAGCCCGTCATAGAGGGTCCGGCCGCTCGGCATGTGCAGCACCGAGAAATAATTGCCGAAGCCGACCCATTGGCGCGCGTCGAGGTCGGCTAGCGAGGCGTCGGTGAAGCTGAAATAAACCGTGCGGGCAAGCGGCCAGCCGGCCGCCGCGGCGAGCACCAGAAGCATTGGCGCCAGGAAAAGCCACGCCGAGCGAACGCGCTGTGCCGTCAACGGCGCTGGCCGACGACGAACAGCCTGTGTCTCCGACGCCGCACGGGCGTCGGTCCCTGTCGGCACTGTGGTCACCAGCCGTTGCCCTTCAGCTTGGTCAGCATCGCTTCGAGGTCGCCCAGATTGTCGGCGGCGGTGCCGTCGCCCGACAGCGTGTTGTGAACGGCGTTCCAGAACTGGCTCGAGGCCTCGTTGTATTTGATCCTGGCCGCGGCCGACGGGCGCGGCACCGCATTGAGAAATATCTGCTTCCAGCGCGGAATAATCGGGTGCTCCCTGGCAATGTCGGCATCGTCATATAGCGCCCGGATGGTCGGCAGGTTGGACGTCTTCAGCGCGCGGTATTTCTGCATCGCGGGCGAGGCGATGAACTTGACCAGCTCGATCGCGGCATCCGGATGCTTCGAATATTTGGAGACGGCGAGGTTCCAGCCGCCCAGGGTCGCGACCGGGCGCGCGCCCTCGCCCGTGCCGGCCGGCAGCGGTGCCACGTCGAACTTGCCCTTGATCGGCGAGCCCTCGCCGTTGCCGAGCGCATAGGCATAGGGCCAGTTGCGCATGAACACCGCATTGCCTGTCTGCCAGACGCCGCGCGATTCCTCTTCCTGGTAGGCAAGCACGCCGGGTGGCGCGATGGTCCCGACCCAGCCCTTGGCCATGTCGAGCGCCGCCGCCGCTTGGCTGTTGTTGATGGAGATGGAGCCGTCCGGCTCGATGATCTGGCCGCCGCCATTCGACATCACCCATTCGAGCGCGTTGCAGGTCAGCCCTTCATAGGCGTTCCCCTGGAAGACGAAGCCCCAGATATCCCGATTGCCGGCCGCACGCTCCTTGTCCATGACCAGCCTGGCGGTGTCCGCCAGTTCCTTCCAGGTGGCCGGCACCTTGGCGCCATATTTGTCGAGGAGGTCCTTGCGGTAGTAGAGCGCTGGCGCATCGGTGAAGATCGGCAAGGCGACGAGCTTGCCGTTGACGGTCTGTGACTGGATGATCGATGGGAAATGCTCGGCCACGACGTCCTTGGTCGCTGCCGTCAGATCCACCAGCTGGCTGGCGAGCTGCGGTGCCCAGATCACGTCCGTCTGGTAGACGTCGATGTCACTGTTTCCGGCGGCGAGCCAAAGCCGGTACTGACCGAACTGGTCGGTTCCGGACGTCGGCATGACGACGATGCTGACCTTGTTGCCGCTGTCTTTCTCGTAACGGTCGAGGATCTCGCGCAGCACCTTGATGCCGTCGCCGGTATCGCCCGACACCATCGACAGCTCGACGGCCCGCGCCGGCGTGCCAACCAGCATGGCGGCGAGGCCAAGCGCCAGGAATGCGTGAGAAAACTTCATGGTGGTGGATGTCCCTCCGCGGCCGGCCGCGGAAAATTCCTCCCACCCGCCGGCAGCTTGTCAGGCCCTCACCTCCCATTGAATGCGAAGCGGCGCTTTGGGTTCCCAAATCGCGCCGTTCCTGCGTGAGGCGACACCCATCAGGGTGTGTTGAGATTCAGGTCAGGCCGAGTCGAAAATGGTGGTTTCCGAGAACCGGAGCGGAGCGTATTTTTGGGTACGTGAGCACCGGAAGCGCAGGAAGCCATCATTTGCAGGCCGGCATCACCTGAATATCAGCACACCCTAGCCTTCCCAGGCGACAGGCATCATGCCCAGCCGCTCATAGAGCCGGACGGCGGCGGGATTCTCGACCGTGTTGGTCTTGAGGTCGACATGATCGGCGCCGCGTTCGCGAAAAACGGCGAAGGCGTGCCACATCAGCGCTTCGGCAACGCCCTTGCCGCGAGCCTCCGGATGAACGGCTAGATCCTTGACGAAGGCGCGGGTCCAGCACAGTGCCGCTGCCGCCAGCCGGCCCTTGGCGTCGATGACGAGAAAGCACAGTGCCGGGTCGAATTCGGGATCGTCGGCGATGCGCGGCCACCACTCGTCGAACGGACCGTCGGCGCCGTCGTCGAACACTTCGGTCAACAGCGCATGCAGGGGCAGCGCATCACCGGGCTCGAAGCTGCGCATGACAAAGCCGTCGGGCCAGTGCGGCGGAACCAGCGTCTCGTCGAGGATTTTGCGCAGCCGGATGTCGTTGAGAGCCGGCGGGCGCGGTTCAGGCATCGCGCTCAGGCGTCGGGCTGCAGGCGACGGCGCTGGCGGTCGCGGCCAAGGCCGGTCGCCTCGAGCAGGCCCTTGCGCTTGGCGTCGTAATAATAGCCGGTCTGGTAGAGCCAGTCGGCCTTCTTGGCGTTGCCGCCGGCCACCAGCCAGGCGCCGCGCAGATATTTCACCGCGTATTTCAGATTGGTTTCGGCATCGAACAGGCCCTTGGCCGGCCCGTCATAGCCCATGCCGCGCGCCGTCGCGTGTTTGATCTGCATCAGCCCCCAATGGCCGTTGTTGTAGGCTTTCGGGTTGAAGGTGCTCTCGCGGTTGACGACATGGCGCACCAGATCCACCGGCACTTGATAGATCGCCGCATATTTCTCGATCAGCCGCTCGACATCGCCACGCACGCCCGTCGCGTGTTCTTCTTGCACGGGCCCTGCCGGGAACTGGACCAGGGCCGCCGGGTTCTGCGGCACGACATAGGCGACTTGCTGGACGCCGGGCATGCGATCGCCCTTGGCGGTTGCCGGCACGACCAGCCCCGCGGTCGTATAGGTCTCGGCCGCCTTGACCGGCTCGTTCGCATTTGCTGGCGGCGGCGCCTGCCAGGCATTGGCGGCCATCACCGCGGGCAAGGCTGGTGCCGCCGGTATCGATCCGGCAAAAGCGGCGGTCGCGGCAGCCGGCTGTGCGGCGGGATCGAGCGGCAGCTCGGCCGTCTGAACGGGGGCGATCCCTGATGATTCCGGCAGCACCGAAACTGTCTCCGGCAGCGGCACGGTGAAACCGGCGTCAGTGCCGGCGGCGGTCGCTGTTTCGGTGAGAGCAGGCGCGGGCTTCATCTGCGAGGTCGACGTGCAGCCGCTGATGCCGACGGCGGCCAGGATCACGCCGATCGCGATAAGGTTGAGTTTTGCTGGCAAGCCGCGCTCGGGTCCGGTTTGTCGGGTTGTTAAGAAATTCCTTACACCAGCGATTCAGGCCGGGCAATCGGGGCGATCAGGTGGTTTTCGGGTGGCGAGACGCAGGCGGTGATGCCATATTGTTCCGGATATGTACCGGAACGAATCCCGGATTTCGCCACTTTGCGGGAAGGAACGCATCATGGTCACGACAGTTTCGATCACGGCCGGCCACGCAGTGTTAGAAACAGTGATCGGTTTCATGGGCATTGCCTGGAGCGAAAAGGGCCTGATCCGGCTCTGCCTGCCCGAACGCAGCCGCGAAACGGTGGAGCGGCGCCTGCTGCGCCATGGCGGCGTTTCCAGTGCCACGGCGCAGCCGCCATGGGTGGTCGAGCTGATCGCGGCGATCAAGGCC
>NZ_RZOL01000495.1:0-4005 GCF_004022985.1 Mesorhizobium sp. M7A.F.Ca.ET.027.02.1.1
CTTGCCGGCCTCGCCGCGACCGGCCTCGCTGTGCCGGGCGGCATGGCACGCGCGGCACCTGCCCGCGTCGTCTGCCTGGAATGGACATCGGCCGAACTGGTGGTCTCGCTCGGCCTGTCGCCGCTCGCCGTCGGCGACACCAGGGGTTATGGCGACTGGGTGCAGGGCCCGGCGCTGCCGCAGGCCACCATCGACCTGGGATCGCGCAGCGAGCCCAATCTCGAACTGCTTCGGGAACTGCGGCCCGACCTGATCGTCGGCGCCTATGGCTATGGCTTGGACGAGAACAGCTTCACCAGATTGGCGCCGACCTTCAACGTGCCGTTCTACAGCGGCAAGGCTCCACCTTACGCGCAGGCGCAACAGGTGACGCTGCAGCTTGGCGACATGCTCGGCCGCAGGACGGAAGCAGAAAACCTTGTCGGGCGCACCGAAGCCTCGATCGCCCAAGCGCGTGCCAGGCTGGAGCGGGCGGTGCAAAAACCGGTCTGCGTCGTCAGCATGTTCGACGATCGCCATGTCCGCGTCTACGGCGCCGGCAGCCTGCTGCAGGATGTCCTCGACCGGCTCGGCCTCGTCAACGCCTGGACCGGCGCCACCAATGAATGGGGTTTTTCGACGGTCGGCATCGAGGAACTGGTCGCCGTCGGCGGGGCGCAACTGATCTCGCTCGATCCGATCCC
Source organism: Mesorhizobium sp. M7A.F.Ca.ET.027.02.1.1 (assembly GCF_004022985.1). Taxonomy (NCBI): domain Bacteria; kingdom Pseudomonadati; phylum Pseudomonadota; class Alphaproteobacteria; order Hyphomicrobiales; family Phyllobacteriaceae; genus Mesorhizobium; species Mesorhizobium sp. M7A.F.Ca.ET.027.02.1.1. The sequence goes on from NZ_RZOL01000495.1 coordinate 684, forward strand.
GCCGCACGTCAGGATCAGGATTGCCCGCAGCTCGCTCTGGGCCAATCTGCCCTGCGTCCGGAACGGCCAGGTGCGGACCATTCCGCCAGTCTGGCCGTTCGGCGGTCTCACTGCTGCCGCGCGTTTCGCCGAATTCGTGGCAGCGGCATGATCGCTCAGGCAATGTCCCTGCCGCGACAGCGCGACGGCATCGGCGCGCTCATCCTGCTGGTGGCCGTGCCCGCGGGCCTGGCACTGATGCTGACCATCTTCGATCTCATCAACCTTTTCCCGACGCACCTGTGGTGGCAGGCGCTCACCGCTCCCGACACATCCGATCCAGCGCAGTTGCTGTATCGCTATGCCTTCCTCCCGCGTGTCGCCGTCAGCATGCTGGCCGGCGCGGCACTTGGTCTCGCCGGTGTCATCATGCAGCATGTGCTGCGCAACCCGCTGGCCGAGCCGACCACGATCGGCACCAATGCCGGAGCGAGCCTCGCTTTGGCGGCCGCCACCCTCTACGCACCATGGCTGCTGGAAGGCGGCCGCGAAGGCGTGGCGCTGGCTGGCGGCGCGCTCGCCACATCAGCCGTTTTCGCACTGGCGCGCGGGCGCAGCTTTTCGCCAGTGTCGATCATCATCGCCGGCCTCGTCGTCAGCCTCACTTTCGGCTCGGCCGGCGCGCTGCTGATGGCGCTCAACCGCGAATACACCGAGGAGCTGTTCATCTGGCAGAGCGGCTCGCTGGTGCAGAATGGCGACGCGGCGGTCCTTGTTCTGGCGCCATGGCTGCTGGCCGGCATCTGCGCCGCGCTCCTGCTCTGGCGACCGCTACGCCTGCTCGACCTCAGCGACGACGGCGCGGCATCGCTCGGCACCCGGCCGGCCGTCATCCGCCTTGCCGGCATGACAGTCGCCGTCTCGCTCAGCGCGCTGGTCGTCGCCCAGGTCGGCGTCATCGGTTTCGTGGCACTCGCCGCCCCGGCGCTGGCGCGGCTGGCCGGAGCGCGCACGCTTGGCCGCCGTCTGGTCTGGTCGCCGCTGGTCGGCGGTGCCCTGCTCTGGCTCACCGACCGCCTGGTGCAGCATCTGCCGTTCACCGGCGAAATCCCCGCCGGCACCGCGACCGCTTTGCTCGGCGCGCCGCTGCTGCTGTTCCTGTTGCCGCGAATGCGAACCACCCCCGAAAGGCAGGCCGACATGGTGTCGTCGATACGCCTGCCGACAAACGGCCTGCCGTTGATCGCGGGCCTGCTGGCGCTCATCCTCGCGGTTGTCCTCGCCATCGGCTTTGGCCGTGGCGCAGGCGGTTGGCACTGGATCGCATCCGCGGATTTGACCGAGCTGCTTGCCCTGCGCGCGCCTCGCGTCGTCGTCGCCCTGTCGGCGGGCGTCCTGCTCGCCGTCGCCGGCACGCTGATGCAGCGCATGACCGGCAACCCGATGGCCGCACCCGAGGTCCTGGGCATTTCCGGCGGCGCCTCTTTCGGCGTGCTGGCGCTGCTGCTGCTCAGCGACAGCTTCGACCGCTCAACAATGCTCGGCGCGGCCTTGGCGGGCGCCTTGCTGGCGCTGACGATCGTCGTGCTGGTCGGGCGACGCAATGCCCTGTCGCCGGAACGGCTGCTGCTTGCCGGCGTCGCCGTTGCGACGGTCGCGTCCGCCTTCGCCGCGCTGCTTCTGGCCAGCGGCGATCCGCGCATGGACTTCCTGCTCGCCTGGCTGTCGGGATCGACCTATCGCGCAACGCCAACGGATGCCTTCACCGCCGCAACGGTCGCGGTCACCGTCCTCGCGCTGGCGCCGCTGACCGCGCGCTGGCTCGATATACTGCCGCTCGGCGAAACCGCCGCGCGTGGCCTTGGCCTGCGACTGGGACGCGTTCGCGCCACATTGCTTGCGCTCACCGCATTGGCCACCGCAACCGCGACATTGGTCATCGGCCCGCTGAGCTTCGTCGGCCTGATGGCGCCGCACCTCGCACGCATGCTCGGCTTCCGCCGCGCCGTGCCGCAGCTTCTGGCCTCGGCCATGACAGGCGGGCTGATCCTCGTTGCCGCCGACTGGGCAGGGCGGACGCTGATCTTTCCCTGGCAAGTGCCGGCCGGCCTCATCGCCGCCTTCGTCGGCGGCCCCTATTTCATGGCGCTGATGTGGAAAGGCAGGCAATGAAGTCCGTCCTGGCATATTGCCGCCCTTGCGCTGCCGATTGTAAGCAGCGCCCACCGATGACGGCCGGCGCGCTCACCGCGCCCGTCAAGACAGCTTGCGGTTCACCTCGATGATCAGACGTTTCCTTCCCTACTACGCGCCCTGGAAGGGGCTGTTCGCGCTCGACTTCTCCTGCGCGGTGCTGGCCGGCCTGCTTGAACTCGGCTTTCCCATGGCGGTCCGCACCTTCGTCGACCAGCTGCTGCCGCAGCAGGACTGGACCTTGATCATCATCGCGTCTGCCGGGCTGCTGGTGATCTATCTGCTCAACACGGTGCTGATGGCGGTCGTCACCTATTGGGGCCACATGCTCGGCATCAACATCGAGACCGAGATGCGGCGCAAGAGCTTCGATCATCTGCAGAAACTCTCGTTCCGCTTCTACGACAACCACAAGACCGGCCATCTCGTCGGCCGTGTCACCAAGGACCTCGAGGAGATCGGCGAGATCGCCCATCACGGCCCCGAGGACCTGTTCATCGCCATCATGACCTTCGCTGGCGCCTTCGTGCTGATGTTCACGGTCAACATGCATCTGGCGCTGATCACGGCGGTGATCGTACCGCTGATCGCCTGGGTGACGATGCGCTATGGCGACCGCATGGAGCGCAACTGGCAGGCGCTGTACCGGCGCGTCGGCGATTTCAACGTCCGCATCGAAGAGAATGTCGGCGGCATGCGCGTCGTCCAGGCCTTCGCCAATGAGGAGCATGAGCGCACGCTGTTCGCGCATGACAACCAGCGCTACCGCCAGACCAAGCTCGACGCCTACCGCATCATGTCGGCCAGCAATTCGCTGAACTATATGGGCATAAGGCTGATCCAGCTCGTGGTCATGATCGCCGGCAGCTATCTCGTCATCACGGGAGGCCTCAGCAATGGCGGCTTCGTCGGCTTCCTGCTTTTGGTCGGCGTCTTCGTACGGCCGATCGAGAAGATCAACTCGGTGATCGAGACCTATCCCAAGGGTATTGCCGGCTTCCGGCGCTACACCGAGCTGCTCGACACCGAACCCGACATTGCCGACCGGCCAGGTGCCGTGACTGTGGGCGGCCTCAAGGGCGACATCGAATATCGCGGTGTCAGCTTCGGCTATGGCGACGGCAAGCCGGTGCTCAGGGGTATCGATCTC
>NZ_RZOL01000496.1:0-4003 GCF_004022985.1 Mesorhizobium sp. M7A.F.Ca.ET.027.02.1.1
CCTTGCCGCTCATCCGCCCCGCGCTGATGGTGGCCGTGATCTTCCGCGCGCTCGATGCGCTGCGCATCTTCGACCTGATCTATGTGCTGACGCCCAACAATGCGCACACCAAGTCGATGTCGGTGTTCGCCCGTGAGAACCTGTTCGAGTTCGACAAGTTCGCCTATGGCTCCGCCGCCTCGACCTTGCTTTTCCTGATCCTCGCTCTGCTCACCATCGTCACCATCCGCATCGGCCGGATCAGGCTGGACGGAGGCCGCTGACATGTGGATCGTCAAGCGCACGGCCTTTTATCTGCTGGTTGCGGCAATCGTCTTCGTCGCGGTGTTCCCGTTCTATTACGCCATCGTCACCAGCCTGAAATCGGGGACCGAGCTGTTCCGGGCCGATCTGTGGCCGACAACGGTCAGTCTTGCCAACTACCGGAATGTGCTGACCGAAGGCAGCTTCGTGCGCAACTTGCTGAACTCGCTGTTCGTCTCCGGCGCGGTGGTTGCCCTTTCGCTGTTGCTCGGCGTCACATCGGCCTATGCGCTGGCGCGCATTCGATTCCGCGGCCGCTCGGCCCTGCTGTTCATCATCCTGTCGGTGTCGATGTTCCCGCAGGTGGCGCTGCTGGCCGGGCTGTTCGAACTGGTCCGCCTGTTCGGCCTCTACAATTCGCTGTTCGCGCTGATCTTCTCCTACATGATCTTCACCTTGCCGTTCACCGTCTGGGTGCTCACCACCTTCGTCCGGGACCTGCCGGTCGAGGTCGAGGAGGCGGCGATCCTAGACGGCGCGACGCCGTGGCTCATCATCACCCGGGTCTTCCTGCCGCTGATGTGGCCGGCGCTGGCAACCACCGGCCTGCTGGCCTTCATCGGCGCGTGGAACGAGTTCCTGTTTGCGCTGACCTTCACCTCCAACAACGCACAGCGGACCGTGCCGGTGGCGATCGCGCTGCTCTCCGGCAACTCGCAGTTCGAGATCCCATGGGGCAACATCATGGCCGCCTCGGTGATCGTCACGGTGCCGCTGGTGGTGCTGGTGCTGATCTTCCAGCGCAAGATCGTCTCCGGCTTGACCGCCGGCGGTGTGAAGGGGTGAGGGACGAAGTCCTCAGATGTCCGGCGCGTTGCCGATCTTCTGCTTGAGCTCCAGCGCCCAGGCGCGGCCTTCGTCGCCGCCCCACAGCAGCCAGGCAATATAACCGGCCGAAGGGTTTTGCTCATTGCCGTAGTTCCTGCCGCGCTTGTCGATCTCGTGGCGGGCGAAATAGCTGACCATGCGGCGGATGGTGGAGGGCGCGAGCTTTTCCCGGTTCTTCAGCTCGGTGGCGCGGGCGACGCCGATCTCGGTGCCGCCACGGCCGAACTCGCCGCGCAGCCTGAGGCCCTTGGCGGCATTGTCGGCCACCACTTGCGGGCAGCGCAGATCGATCTCGCCGTCGTGCATGTTGTTCCCCGGATCACGCTGCCCGAACAGGTATTACGACATCTCATCATGCGCAAATAAATGTCGGGGGCGATCGCTGCCAAACGTCCTTGGATCGTAGAGCAACCGCGCCGGGACGCCGGCGCCGCGACTTGAAGGAGCCGATCATGATCACCTTTCCCAATGAATCCGCCAAATACCGCACCGCGCGCGAAAAATTGCTGAAGAAGGAAATCGAGCTGCGCCGCGCCATGGAAGAGGTCGCCGAGGCCCGGCGCGCGTTGCCGCCGGGCGGGCTGATCCGCCAGGACTATGAATTCCACGGGCTGGACGGCGATGGGAGGCCTGCAAAGATAAAGCTGTCGGAGCTGTTCGCGCCCGGCAAGGACTCGCTCATCCTTTACAACATGATGTTCCCGCGCCATCCGCAGGAGAAGCGCGACGTGGCGACCAGCGGCGGCACGGCGAAGCTCGCCCGGCAGGACCAGCCATGCCCCTCCTGCACCGCATTGCTCGACCAGTTCGACGGCGCGGTCGGCCATCTCCAGGCGGCCGGCTTCAATTTCGCGGTGGTGGGCAAGACCGTGCTCGAAAACCTGATCACGCTCGGCCGCGACAGGGGCTGGCGCAACATGCGGTTGGTCTCGTCGGCTTCCAACAGCTTCAAGCGCGACTACAATGCGGAGGCGGCCGACGGCTCACAGATCCCGCTGCTGTCGGTGTTCCATCGCGACCCCGACGGCATACGCCATTTCTGGAGTTCGGAACTGGATTTCGCGCCGACGGAGCCGGGCCAGGATCCGCGCGGCCTCGGCACCTGCGAAACGCTGTGGAACCTGATGGATTTCACGCCGGAAGGCCGCCCGAACTGGAACGAGCAGCTGCAATATGGCGAGGCTTGCTGCCACTGAAAGGCAGCTCTGGCCAGCCGCCGCGTTTCAGTTTTCGGAACATGAGTCCCATGGGCTGGCTCGAACGAGGGCATCGGCGAGCGTTCGAGCCCGGCACGGATACGGTGGGGCGATCGAGGCGACATGCGCAGGCTTCTTCCTCATGAGCTGCAACCGGAGTGCCCAAGCGACGTTGGATTGTCCGAGGGATAATTCCAACCGGAGACATGCCATGAAGACGCTTACCATTCTGACCGCAGCAGCATTGCTTGCCGGCGCGCCGGCCTTTGCCCAGTCGAACACGACCGCCACGACCACGCCGCTCGCTACGACGACGAAGGTCGACACTTCGACCTTCATCAAGACGGTGCCGAGCGCCAATGAGTTCGAGATCGAGTCCAGCAAGCTCGCCGAGCAGAAGGCGACCGATGCCGACGTCAAGGCGTTCGCCAAACAGATGATCGCCGACCACACCAAGGCAGGCGAGGAATTCAAGGCGGCGCTTGCCCAAGGCCAGACAACCTCGGCCACCGCACCGTCCGGTCCAGCCCTGCAGCCCAAGGAGCAGAAGATGCTCGATGAATTAAAGGGCGCCAGCGGCGATCAGTTCCAGGCCAAATACATCGAGATGCAGACCAACGCCCACAAGGAAGCCGTGGCGCTGTTCAGCGGCTATGCGCAATCCGGCGACGACCCGGCGATGAAGGAATTCGCCAAGAAAACCCTGCCGACGCTGCAGATGCACGAAAAACATGTGAAGGAACTGGCCGCCGCGCATCAGGGGTGAGGGCGGTTCAAGGCCGACGCTCTATGGCGCCCCCCTCTGTCTGGGGGCGCCATAGAGCGTTACGGTGGCAAACCAAGCACAATAATGAGCGGCGCTCAGGTCGACCTGATCTGCTCCACCGCGGTCACCAGCAGCTCTTCCATGGCGGTGCGTATCTGGGCATCCGACTGGGCGATGCCCGCCGCGTCGAAATCGGCGCGCACCTTGCGGAAGACATCGTTGTCGCCGGCCTCTTCGAAGTCGGCGTGCACGACTTCCTTCGCATAGGCGTCGGCGTCCGCACCAGATTTGCCAAGCTTTTCGGCGGCCCAGAGGCCGAGCAGCTTGTTGCGGCGCGCCATGGCCCTGAACTTCGTATCCTCGTCCATCGCCAACTTCTTTTCGAAGCCTTCCTGACGGTCTCTCATGCTGCTCATGGTTTGCCTCGTTCGATGTGAGTCCGATCTTCAGCCCAAGGGAAAAGCGGGCAGGGAAGGCGAGAGTGGCGTGCATGGATGTCTTTAGCAAGGCCGGATCGTTCACGCCGGCGATTGAGCGGGGTGCTTGGCGGTTCCGGTCATTTGGCCGATGTGATTTGACGTTGCCGCGCCGTGTCCTACTCTCGAATGCATGGTGGACGAACCGAGGAGACGAGCGATGCGGTCGCCTTTCAATGGAATTCGCAGCGTCGCGCTGACGGCGGCCGTGATCCTTGCCGCCGGCACCGCGGCCTATGCCCATCATGGCTGGTCGTGGACGCAGGACGGGTTTTTCGAGCTCAAGGGCAAGATCACGGCCATCTATATCGGCAATCCTCATGCCACGCTGGATGTCGACGCCGAGGGGGAGGCCTGGCGGGTGGAGATGGCGCCGCCGTCCCGCACCATCGCCGCCGGCTTCACGGAGGAGGTGGCCAAGGTCGGCGACGAGG
>NZ_RZOL01000497.1:0-3978 GCF_004022985.1 Mesorhizobium sp. M7A.F.Ca.ET.027.02.1.1
ATCCCGTAGGATTCGATCACCGGGCAGCCGAAGGTCGCCTCCAGCTCGGCCATCACCTGCGCCGGCAGCGACGCCGAGGATGAGCGGATGAAGCGCAGACGCGCCGCCGCCAGCGCCTCGGTGTTGCGTGCTGCCCTGGGCAGGATCGCCTGATGCATGGTCGGCACCGCCGTGTACCAGCTCGGCTGCGCCTCGCTCAGCCACTGGAAAAAGCGCAGCGCGTTGAAACCCGGCGTGCAGTAGATGCTGCCGCCGGCAGCCAGCGACGACAGCACGGCCGCGATCAGGCCGTGGATGTGGAACAGCGGCATGATGTTGAGGCAACGGTCATCTGCCGTCAGGCCAAGCGTGCCGCCAATATGGGCAGCCGAGGCCGCGATGTTTGCATGGCTGAGCGGCACCAGTTTTGGACGCGATGTCGTGCCGGAGGTGTGCAGCAAAAGCGCGATGTCGCCGTCTTGCGCCATGTCGGGTGATGCCGGGGGTCCGATCGCCGCGCCCTCGCTAGCAAAACTGCCGGCGGGTGTGCCGGGCTGCACGACAAGCCGCAGCACGCCGATGCCGAGCCGCTCGGCCACCGTCACCGCAGGGCCGGTCTCGCCCTCCGCGACAAGGATTGCCTTGGCGCCGATGTCGGTGAGGTAGAAATCGAGCTCGTCGGCCCGGTAGGCGGGGTTGAGCGGTGCCGTCGAGGCGGCGGCCGCCACGGCGACGAAGGCGGTGGCCATCTCGGGCCCGTTCGGCAGCACGATCGCCACCCTGTCGCCCCGGCCGATGCCGCGCGCATGCAGCTGTTGCGCCGTGGCGGCGATCAGGCTGCGCAATCCGCCATGGCTAAGCGTCGCCCTGTCGGGTGCCAGGATGGCGGGCGCATCGTCGGCGCCGGCGGCGAGACGGCGGGAGAGATCTGCGTGGGTTTCGGTTTGGGTCATGATCACCGGCTGGATTTCGAACGACTATTGGCGGGAGCCCTTCTGACGGGCTTGCCTCGATACGGATACGCCATTGGACAACGGATCGCCTCAGTAGCCAAGCGCCAAACCATCCTTGCGCGGATCGGAAGCGCCGGTCAGCGTCCCCTTCTCCCAGTCGATCAGCACCACCTGCCCGCCGCCCAGCGGGTGTTGCGGTTCGGCGATGCGGTGGCCGCGCCGGCGCAGGCCCTCGATTGCATCAGTGGGAACGCCACGCTCGGCCTCCACGGTGTCATCATTGTAAAACACCCTCGGCGCATCCAGCGCCTGCTGCGGGTCCATGCCGAAGTCGATCATGTTGGTCAGCAGATGGACATGGCCGAACGGCTGATAGCCGCCGCCCATGACCCCGAACGGCATCACCACGCGGCCGTTCTTCGTCGCCATGCCCGGCATGATCGTGTGCATCGGCCGCTTGCCCGGTGCGATCGCGTTCGGATGCGCCGGGTCGAGGCGGAAGCTGGAACCACGGTTCTGCAGCACGACACCGGTCTTCGGGCCGACGACGCCGCTGCCGAACGAATAATAGGTCGAGTTGATGAAGGAGACCGCGTTGCGGTCGCGGTCGACGATGGAGATGTAGACCGTGTCACTGCCGGGCAGCTGCACGCGCGGCAGATGCGTCATGGCGCGGTCGCGGTCGATCTCGGCGCGCAGCCGGTCGGCATAGGCGCCGGACAGGAGCTGCTTCACGGGCACTGGGACATGGTCCTGGTCGCCGACATAGCGGTCGCGGTCGCGATAGGCCAGGCGCCCGGCCTCGATCTCCAGATGCAGGCGCTCGGCGCCATTGGGGTCGAGCCCGCCGAGCTCGAAGCCCGACAGCAAATTGAGCATCAAAAGCGCCGTCAGCCCCTGATTGTTCGGCGGCATCTGGTGGATGTCATGGCCGCCATAGGAGGTGCTGACCGGCGCCACATAGTCGCCTCTGGTCGCGGCGAAATCCTCGGCCGTATGAAGTCCGCCCAATTCGTTGAGCCGGCTCACCATATCGTCGGCGACCGCGCCCTCGTAGAAACCGGACCGGCCGTGTTTGGCGATGATGCGCAAGGTCTCCGCCAGTTCCGGCTGCCGGTGGACGTCACCCGCCTTCGGCGCCTTGCCGCCGGGCAGGAAGATACGGGCGGCATGCTCGTCGGCCGACAGGTCGGTTTCCGGCTCGGCCCAGTCGAAGGCGACGCGGTCGTGCACGACATAGCCGTTCTCGGCATAGTGGATGGCCGGCGCCAGCGTCTCGGCAAGGCCCTTGCGGCCATGGTCTTCGAGCAGGCGGCTCCAGGCGTCGACGGCACCCGGCACAGTGACCGCATGCGGCCCCTGCAACGGGATGCGGTCGAAGCCTTTCTCGCGGTACCAGTCGACTGTCGCCCTGGCAGGCGCGCGGCCGGACCCATTGAAGGCCAGCACATTGCCTTGTCCCCCGGGAGAATAGAGCACGAAGCAGTCGCCGCCGATGCCTGTCGATTGCGGCTCGACCACGCCCTGCACGGCGGCGGCGCAGACCGCGGCATCCATGGCATTGCCGCCTGAGCGCAGCATGTCGATGGCCGCAAGGGTTGCAAGCGGATGCGAGGTCGCGGCAACCGCCTCGGTGGCACGAACCGGCGAGCGGCCGGGAAACTGGAAATCACGCATTCTGTCTGGATATCCCATGGGTCACTTCTGCGAATTCGTCTGGTGAATCAATGCCGCCGGCCGAAGATCTGCGCAACCGACAACAGCACGACCGAGAGCACGATCAGGCAGGTCGAGATGGCGGCGATCGTCGGGTCGATCTGATCGCGCAGCGCATTGAACATGCGGCGCGTCAATGTCGTGGTCTCGCCGCCCGATATGAACAGCGAAACCACCACTTCGTCAAAGGAGGTGATGAAGGCAAACAGCGCGCCCGAGACGATCGAGAAGCGGATCTGCGGCATCGTCACCTGCCAGAAGGCGGCGACGCGGCCGGCGCCGAGGCTGCGCGCCACCCGCTCCTGGTTCATGTCGTAGGAGCGCAGCCCGGAAAGCACGGTCAGCACCACCAGCGGCAGCGCCTGCACCGTGTGCGCGATGACCAGGCCGGTCAGCGTGTTGTTGAGCCCGATGCGCGCATAGAGGAAGAAGGTGCCGATGCCGATCAGGATAACCGGGACGATCAGCGACGCCGTCAGCAGCGCGTTGATGGTGCCATTGAAGCGCAGCGTGCCCCGGTTGATGGCATAGGCGGCCGCGGTCCCGAGCGGTGTCGCCACCAGCACCGTCATGACAGCCACCTTGACCGAGACGATCGTGGCGTCACGCCATTCCAGCGACCCGAAATAGGTCTGGTACCAGCGCAGCGACCATTGCTGCGGCGGGAATTGCAGCAGCGTCGAGTCCGAAAACGACATGATGACGATGATGATCGACGGCGCGATCAGGAACAGAAGCACGAGGCCGCCGAGGCAATAGAGCCACAGCCGTTGCCGGTGCGAGATAGGCAGGCCAAAATCCTCGCTCATCGCGAACTCCACACACCTGTGGCGCGCGCGCCGAGCAGCCACTGGAACAGGCCGAGAAGCGCCAGCGTGACCACCAGCAGCACCACGCCGAGTGCTGCACCCGCGCCCCAGTTGGAATAGAGGCTGGTGGTCTGTTCCATGCGCATCGCCCACATGATGACCTTGCCGCCGCCCATCAGCGCAGGCGTGACGAAGAAGCCCAGGCACAGCACGAAGACGATGACCACGCCCGAGGCGAGGCCGGGCAGCGACAGCGGAAAGAAGATCTGCCGGAAGGTGGCGGCCGGGCCGGCGCCGAGGTTCATGCCGGCGCGCAGGCAGTCGGTGTCGATTGTCTTCATCGAGGCGTAAAGCGGCAGCACCAGGAACGGCAGCAGGATATGCGTCATGCCGATGACGACGCCCGAAAAATTGTTGGCGAGCGATAGCGGCTGGCTGATCACACCGAGGTCGATCAGCCAGCTGTTGATCAGGCCCTTGCGCTGCAGGATCACCAGCCAGGCATAGGTGCGCACCAGGAC
>NZ_RZOL01000498.1:0-3973 GCF_004022985.1 Mesorhizobium sp. M7A.F.Ca.ET.027.02.1.1
TCATTGCGCTTGACGACGGTCAGAACCCGCGCGCCATACGCCTGCAGGCTCTCTCGGACGGCTTTCATCACGTCCGTGAGCTCGATCAGCGCCCGCTCCTCGCTCGAAGAGCGACCGTCCGCCGCCCTGCGTCCCAAAAGCTTGCGGATCACAAGATCCGCCGTCCCGACCGTGCCCTGCAGCTCGCGCCGCACGATCGTCAGGTAGATATCGTTCACAAACATGCGCTGGGTGCGCAGGGCCGCCGTATAGCGCTGATCCAGCTCTTGGCAGAACTTATTCTCGAAGCTCGACTCGATCGCCGGCTTCACCTCGCGGCGCACAATGTGCGAGTAGATTGCATAGCGGGAATTCGCCAACCCCCGAATAAGATCGTTGCGGCCGAGCAGGCGCGAATTGATCTCCGCGATATCGATCGTCTCGAAGCATAGCCCGCTCATGTGAACGAAGGACATCAACATGCCGTCCTGCGTCTTGACCACCTCGTCGGACACGTGCCGTGAATAGGGTATGTGGGCCGAAACCGGGTTCTCCCGACGGGACACGGCCCCGAAACTCAGTTCATCACGAAGAGCCCGTGCGATCGCCACGGTCACACCCGATAACTGCGCGCGCCCCAGAAGCTGGCGCTCCGGGGCGGCATCTTTCGTGAACGGATGAACATGATCTCGATGAACATGGGATCGCGCATGATCACGATCCTGGCAACCGCATAGAGCGGCACGCAGATACAGAGCATGACCAGATTATGGGTTGCGAGGAACACGACCGCGGTCAGCACGCCGATGAACCCCGCAAGCTCATAGGGAATGCCGAGCACCGTCGGCGCTCGGGTCAAGCCCTTGACGAGCGGAGTGATCAACAATCTGGGTTCGTCAGGATCGATCCGGCCGTCTGCCATCCCGATCACCTGCCGACCGCGGATTGAAAGAATTCGACGATCTGGGCCGAGCCGAAGACCAGCACGATGCCCAAAACCCAGCTTCCGGCCACAAACCATGACAGGCGTGCCGCCCAGGCCATGAAGCCCATGAAAATGCAGAACAGAACCGCCAAGGCCGTCGCGATCGGACCGGTCAAGGTCTGCACCAACGTCTGCAGCGTGCTTTGCACCGGCTGGAGATTTCCGCCCCCGGCCATCGCCTGCGTCGCCAAGAGCATGAGCGGCATCGCCACACCAGTGCTGCGCGCAGCAATCATCCTCAACAAGGTCATCAAAGCTTCTCCTCAGTCAAAATTTTGCACCATCCCGCCCTGCCAGACCGGCGCTTCGCGAGACGTCGTGGTGCTGCCATTGTGGGACCTAGTGCGGGATGTCGGATCATTTCGTTGATCCGCTGCGCCGGCCGCAGCCTTTTGAACATTGGCCAGATCAAGGCTCGCCGCCCCCGCGGGCATCACCGCCTCAGAGCCCGATGGCCATTGGTAGAAATCATTGATGACGTTGGCGACGTAGCCCACCGTCTCGGAGTAGGGCGGCACGCCCTTGTATTTGAGAACCGCGACCTCGCCGGCATTGTACGCGGCGAGCATGTATATCGGGTTCGGAAATTTGCGATGCAGATCCCGCAGAAAGCCGATCCCACCCTTCACATTATCCGCGGGATCGCAGATATCGACACCGTAGCTTGCTGCCGTGGATGGCAGAAGCTGCATCAGGCCATAGGCCCCTTTGGGCGATAGCGCGCCGGTATTGAAACGACTTTCGGCCCGTGCAACCGCGAGAACGAGCGGCGGGGCAAAGCCTTGCTGGCGCGCGACCGTTTCGACGATCCGCTGTCCTTCTTCCTTCGAAAGGGCAGCGACGCCGGGGCAGGGATTGTCAGCCTTGGTCGATGTCACCGTAGCGGCCGTACTGTCAGCGCTTTGCGCCGTACCGATCCGCTGCACATCCTGGCTCTCAACCTCATAGGCCGGCATCACCCGGCCCTTCGCGTCGACGGCAGCATGAACGACGCGCCTGGCAGGTGCCGCAACGCGGTCCTGGAATTTCTGCGGAGCTTCCTGCGCAAACGTTGCTTGGCACATCGCCAGGGCAGCACCCGCCGCCAGTACCGTTTTGCGGAATCGAATCACCAAAATAATCCTGCGCCGTTGCCCATTGTGCGATATCGAATTAATACAATGACTCGATGAACTGCAATCGCGAAATTGAGGTAGGCACAATGAAAATGAGCAGGGTTCTTCCCGTTGTGGCGTTTTTGCCGACCTTGGCGGCTCTGTCCTCGGCGCCGGCCTATGCTGGTGACTTTGGCTGCAAGGTTTTGCTGTGCATCCTCAACCCGCAGGGTTGGGCGAGCGTCGGGGAATGTGTGCCTCCGGTCGAGCGCGCTTTCCGAATGGTCGCGCATGGGGAGCCCTGGCCTCAGTGCCCCGAGGCCGGCAGTTCCGGTCGTATCGGATATGAGAAATTCAAACCCTGCCCGGACGGCATGATCGCCGTCTCGTCCGAGACGGAATCGAGCGGGAGCGACAACAGCTCTCGCTCACAAACCGTCTACAAGCCAGACAGCAACGGCGCTTTCTGCGCGCCGCGGAATGCGACGTATGCCTCTTGGGGCACGAACCGGGGAGGTTCGGGTTACGGTACGCGTCCAACATCGGCCGTGACGCCGCGCGAGCGGAGGACGGAGCCTAACTATCTGGACCTCACAACGACAGACGGCAAACAACGCTTCTGGTTCGATCTGAGCAGGTATCAATAATGAAGCCTGGCTTCTCAGCCGTTGGCCTTCTCGCGGCCGTCCTCGGGAGTGTTCCGGCACTGGCCGAGGACAAACCCAATCCCTGGTTTGCGATCCCCGCCACAGCATCTTTCAGCACCGGCGACACCTGGACCTATGCCGGCGAGACCCACCGTCTCTACGGTGTTCAAGCCTGCTTGCGAGGCACTTTTTTCACAAATGGGACCAGGGGGCATGTCGATTGCGGCGAGGCAAGCCTTGCCATGCTCGTCTCTCTTATCCGGGATCTCAAACCTCAGTGCTACACGGCCGCCTGGCAGGCCGCGACCAAAACGCGCTTCGTCGTTTGCGTCGCACAGCCTAGTTCAGGATTCGCGGCCGGTTCTCGTATCGATCTCGGCACGGCGCTGATCTCAACCGGCTGGGCGTTCGCTGCCGTCACTCCGAATGGCGCTCCGGTTCATGCTCCCTATATCGTCGCGCAGGAGGTCGCTAAAAGGCAGCACCTTGGCCTGTGGCAGTTCGCCGACGTGCCCGATCCGAATGCCATCATCCTCCGCGATATCCGAAACGCATCTAACCAGGTAGGTCAGTCTTCGAATCCGCCTGCAAATCGATAACCGGTCCCCGGCGGGTTGGATCATACGGGCCATCCTGCAGAGGCCATCGCCGGACCACGAAGGCGACGGCCAGCGCAATCGCCGAAATCGAGCCAAGAAAAATAGCCGCGATCAGCCCCGGCTCTCGCCAAAACGATAGACTGTCCCACTGGTTCAGAAGGCGGGCGCCGGACAGCACCAAAATCAGGACTGTTGCGATGACAATGCCCGTTCCCGGATCCATGTCGAATTTCTTCAGCATCGCTTTCTCCTTTTTTCGCACTCCCTGGTATCACGGCCCCGCTCAACGATCGCTTCTAGCGCAAACGCCGGCACCAGGCGCAAGCCCTCAGACTCAGCCTGCCCTACGGGCGCGCCAGCCGTCGCCCGCGCTTCGTCGCTGTCACGGCCCCTCGCCAACCGCGTCCAATCATCGCCGTCATCTGGCCTTTCGCTTGTTCACGATATTTATTTCCTGGCTGGGTCCCATCCCTGCGGCAGCCTCCCGCGCACTTCCGCTTTTCACGTGTTCGGTCGATGTTCCAAAGCCTGCCTGCTGGGCGGAGCCGAAAGCCGCTGCTGTTTGCCCGGCAGGTCCGGCCGGGGGCCGCTTGCGTCCCAGCGCCAGGTCTCGAGCTCGCAGCTTGAAATCAGATGGTCGAATTCCGCCCGTACCGCCTCCTTGGCATC
>NZ_RZOL01000499.1:0-3970 GCF_004022985.1 Mesorhizobium sp. M7A.F.Ca.ET.027.02.1.1
TAGGCTGCCGTTGCTACCCCCGCGTCGCCCGAATAACACCAGAACCCGACCCCCATGGTCTCACAAGCGCCGATAAAGCGAACGGCGCGGGTAATGCCGCCCAAGACCGCAAAATTGGTGACGATGAAGTCCGGCACTCCGATACGAACAGCTTTTCGGAGATCTGGGACATGGGTGGAGAAGGGAATGGCAGAATGCCGACGCAATACGCCCATCTCTTCGAAGGTGGCTACGGGATCCTCATAATTCCGGATATCGAAAGGCTCGATTTCGCGAAGGATTCTGACAGCGGTTGGCAACGACCACTGCATATTGCTGTCGAGCCGGATCATGTCGCGGGGGCCCAAAGCGGCGCGAAGCGCCTTTACGGTCTCAATCTCAAGGACCGGGTCGCCCAAGATGAGTTTACCCTCGAACATCGTCGAGCCGTGAAGCTCCCGCATGTGTAGGCAATAGTCAGCTACCGCCTCGGGAGACATTTCCCCTCCCTCACGGAATCCGAAGTATTCGGTAAAAGGAATTTCCTTCCTGACGGCACCGCCTAACAGCTTGTAAAGTGGCTCCTGCGCCACTTTACCTCTAATATCCCAGAGAGCGATTTCGATCGCACCGAAAGCTTTTACAACCGAACTATCGTCCGTATTCTGGACGATTTGCCATGGTGGAACAGTCAAAGACTCGCAGTAGGCGATGTCGAGAGGATCCTGACCCACCAACCTTTCGCCCATAGCCTGAATTGTTGCCAAGACATCGACCGAAGGCGCTTCACCAAGACCCACGATCCCTTGGTCGGTTTCAACTTCGACGATCACTTTGGAGGTGCCGGGATAATGTCCGCCGGTCCACCAAAGGGGTTTTTCAAGCGGTATATTGACCGGAGTCGCCTTTACAGAACGAATCTTCATTGCTTTGTCCGAAATTGAGAAAAAGGCTAGTGCTGAGCGTGGCCGCTCAGTACCACTGGTCCGATTGCGCAGATTTTTTTCGCGCGCAGAATTCGGCCAGCTCGTTGTCGATGGCCGGGTCGAGAGGGGGGGCCTCGTACTCGGCAAGCAGCTTCTTCCAGCGCGCGTTGGCGCGTACCAAGGCATCTTTTTCCCCCGCGTCACGCCACTGCTCGAAGCTATTGTTGTCAGCGACTTCCGACTCCCAGAAAGCCGTTCGATAGTTCGCGATGGTGTGGCCGCAGCCAAAGAAATGCTTGCCCGGGCCTACCTCGCGGAACGCGTCGAGCGCCAGCTGATTGGGATTGACGGAAAGGCCTGCCATGTAGACGTGCAGCGCGCTGCAGAGGTCAGCATCCAGGATCAGCTTCTCATAGCCCATGGTCAGCCCGCCTTCGAGCCAACCGGTCGAATGCAGGATGAAATTGGCGCCGCACTGGACGGCGGCCTGCATGGCGACCGCGCTTTCCGTCATCGCCTGGCCGTCAGCCACCTTTGACGACGTGAAGGCGCCTGAGCACCGCAGGGGTAGGCCAAGCCGGCGAGCGAGCTGGCCCACGACCAGCGATCCCAATGCCGGTTCCGGGGTACCGAAGGTCGGTGACCCAGTGCGTAGATCGGTCGACGAGAGAAAGTTGCCGAAGATGGTAGGGGCGCCGGGCCGCACGAGCTGGGTCAGGGCGCAGCCCACCATGGTCTCGGCAAGCGATTGCGCGATGGCGCCGGGCGTTGTCACCGGACCCATCGCGCCACCGAGGATGAAGGGCACGATCACCGCTCCCTGGTTGGCGCGCGCATAGACCTTGAGCGCGCCTGTCATGGTGGCGTCGAAAACGAGCGGAGAGTTGGCGTTGATGTTTGCGAGGATGACGCAGTTCTGGTCGACGAACTCCCGGCCAAAGACGATGCGGGCCATTTCAATTGAATCTTCGGCCCGCTCAACCGAAGTGACTGACCCCATGAAAGGCTTGTCCGAATAGCGCAGATGGGCCGACACCATATCGAGGTGCCGCTTGTTCACCGGAATGTCGACTGGCTCGCATACCGTTCCGCCCGAATGGTGCAGCCAAGGGATGGAATAGGCGAGTTTGACGAAGTTTTGAAAATCGACGAGCGCACCGTATCGGCGTCCACCGTCCAGATCGCGCACGAAAGGTGATCCGTAGGCTGGCGCAAACACGACGTGCGGGCCGCCGATTTTCAGGGAACGCGCCGGATTTCGGGCATGCTGCGTGAAAGTCGAAGGCGCGGTTTTCAGAATCGGGCCGAGCATCCCTCTTGGAAAGCGCACCAACTCGCCGTCGACCTTGGCGCCTGCGGCCCGCCACAGGTCGAGCGATTCCGGATCGTCGCGGAACTCAATGCCGATTTCTTCCAAGATGACGGCGGCGGCGTCTTCGATTGCCAGCAGGCCTTCCTCGGAAAGCAGATCGTAGGGCCTAATGCGGAGCTCGACGCCGGCGAGGACAGCCGCTGCCTCGTGGCCCCCAGCTGGAGCACGTCGGTTCGAGCGGCCTCGTGCTCGAGTAATCGGCGCCTCTGGCTCGGACATGCTTTGTGTCTTCCCTTTTTCTTTTCCTTCTATAAGTTTGATTGGTAGAAACGCGCAGGTAAACCGCAATTATTCTGATGTCAGCATAAATGGAAGTTATGCAATGCCTCGTTTACGCATTCCAAGCCCCGCCGGCCTTATCACCTTTGAGGCTGCGGGGCGGCATCTGAGCTTCACCAACGCAGCTGAAGAGCTTCGCGTCAGCCAGGCCGCTGTGAGCTCGGCCATCAAAAGCCTGGAGGGGGACCTCGGCGTTGAGCTATTTGTTCGTCAGCATAAACGCATCGTTCTGACGGAAGCTGGTCAGCGTTTCTACAGCGATGTTGCAATGGGTCTCGGCCATATTGCCCGATCGGCGGAGGCTGTTAGGCGGACGACCGAGGACAAGCATGTTGTCCTCTCATCGTCGACGGCGTTCGCGAGTCACTGGCTGATCCCACGGCTGCCTAGTTTTCGGGCGCAGCATCCCGAAATCGAAATCCGGATCCAGACGGCTGACCGCGACACCGATCTGGGACCGGATCCCCACTTGATCGGTGTCCGCCGCGGGCTGGGCGATTGGCCCAACTATCGGGCTTTCCGTTTCGGCGGCGAGAACCTTATCCCGGTCTGCAGCCCCAGCTATCTTCAGCAGTCCGGCGCGCCAGGCGATCTGCCGGATCTTGCCAGTCGGACCCTGATCCACCTTGACGAGCCTCACCGGCCACGTCCGGCGTGGAAGGACTGGTTTGCCCATTTCGGAATTGACTTTACCGACGTCGGTGAAGGCTTGCGACTCAATGATTACAGCCTGGTCGTTCAGGCGGCGATCGGCGGGCAAGGCATCGCATTAGGCTGGACGCGCCTCGTCAACCATCCGCTGAGTGAGGGGTTGCTTGTTCCCGCCCTCGCCGGTAACTGGTCAACCGGGTATGCGTTTTTCATCGTTAGCAACCGTTCGGTGGACCTCGCTCCGGAAGCAAAGCTGGTGAAGGACTGGATCCTCCAAGGTGCCCCCGATGACCAGGGTTGACCAGAGCCCGGCTCCCCGATTTGTCCATAGCCGCATGACTACCCTGGAATCGGTTCAACGGTAGCCTTCAGACCGTGCCGCCACGCACCGATGCTCGGGGACTTGCTGTCCTGTGCGATGGCAGGCGCCGCAAGTGTGATAGCCAGCGCCAGCGCGGGTAGTAATGCTTTCATGGTTCATTCCTTTCAATTGTGGCGATGCGGGAGGCGCGCATGGCGCTCATTACGGTGGGTTCGCGCCCTCTTCAAGGAAGTTGAAGCGAAGAGGACTTTCGCCGCGGTTCGAGTCACGGCGCACGCACATTCTAATTTGCTAATTTGCCTTCGCTATCTGGATGGTGATCGGGCCCGGGCGATTGAATACGGACGCATCGCCGTCAATGGGGCCAAGAATGACGATCCCGGCTTGCGGAACATGGCCGTCGCGATAGAAAATCACGAAGTCGGTCGATCCCTCTCCTGG
>NZ_RZOL01000049.1:0-24751 GCF_004022985.1 Mesorhizobium sp. M7A.F.Ca.ET.027.02.1.1
TGCCGACGCCAAGCACTTCGGGGCTCGCCAGCGGGTTGCCGGTGACCCGCTGGATGACGACGCCGGCGCCATGCTCGCGGCCGCCACGCCGATCCGCGGCGCGCGCCACGCGGCGAGATCGGTTAACAGGTCTCCCCCAGCAATAGTCCAGCCGTCCGGACCGCGCCCGACGACAAGCGCCACGGTGGCAGCGACAAGCGCCAGCGCAAACAGAAGCAGGATGATCAGCCAGGGCCGGCTGGCCTTGCGCGGTGCGGTACCATTCGAACCGAGATGCGGCCACTCGAAAAGGCGCAGCCGCGGCAACAGCCACAGCAGCAGCGGACCGCCGAGCAGGGCGGTGCCGGCGCCGGTCGGAATGCGTTCGCCACCGGAACCGGCGGCCAGCTGTACCAGCCCGTCCGTCAGCCACAGCAGCACGGCGCCGATCAGCGGCGCGGCGATCAGTTTTTGGCGCAGTGTGCGGGCGCCCGAAAGCGTGGCCAGCGCCGGCGCTGCAAGACCGATGAACCCGATGACGCCAACCTCTGCCGCGACTGACGTCGCCATCCACACGGCAAGCGCGATGATGAGAAAGCGGCTTGAGTGACGGGCGACGCCCAGGCCGCGTGCCGAGGCATCGTCGAGACCAAGAATGGTCAGCGGCCGCAGCAGCATCAATGCGGCAACCGCGCCGGCCAACAGCCTGACCGTCAGCGCGATGGTCGGCTCCCAGTCCTGCTGGACCAGCGATCCGCCGCCCCAGATGAACAGCGAAAACAGGTAATCGCCATTGGCGAGGATCAGTGCTGCGCTGACGGAACTGGCGGTCAGCGCCACCATCATCCCGGCGAGCATGACCGACACCGGCTCCAGCCCGCGCCGCCAGGTCAATGCCAGCACCAGCAGCACCGCGGCGATGCCACCGGCGAAGGCGACCAGGCCCTGCGACCGCTCCATCAGCAGCGGTGCGTAAAGCGAGGCGATCGTCATGGCCAGTTGCGCACCAGCCGAAATACCGAGCGTCGACGGTTCGGCCAGCGGGTTGCGCAGCACATGCTGCAACAGCAGGCCGGACAGGCCGAGCACGGCGCCGGCCAGCACCGCCACGGCGGCGCGCGGCAACGTGCTGTAGAGCAGGATGACACGATCGAGATCAATGCCGTCGCCCGGCGGCGCGGCCGGCCACTGCATGCCGACCCGCCATGCGAACAGGAGCGCTGCCACAGCCGCGAGGAGGCCCCACAGGGCGATTGGCAACAGCGCGGCACTCGTCGTGGCGCGGTGGCCGACTGCGCGCTCAGCCATGGCTTTGCCCGGCAATAGCTGCCGTCGCCAGGCGCGCGAAGCGGCGTGCCGATGGCAGGCAGCCAAAGTGGTTGACCGGCTCCAGGACGGCAACGCGGTTCTGGCGCACCGCCGGCAGAGCGTTCCACAAGGCATTTGTCGGAAGCGAACGCCCGACATCCGCCGGCAGTGGCGAAACGATCAGGATCGACGCCTCGGGCACGCGCGCCAGCGCCTCCAGTCCGACGGGTGCCGCCGCGCTGTAGCTCGTCTCGTCGGTCCATGCATTGACCAGGCCGAGAAGCGTCAGCACATCGCCGAACATGGAGTCGCGGCCAAAGGCGCGAAAATGCCTGCTATCGCCTAGGCTGATGACGAAGACCGGGCGCCCGGAAGCGCGCGGCAAGGTGCCGCGCAGCCGCGCGATTTCATCAGCGGTCTCATCGGCGTAGCGCTCCGCCTCGGCCTGCCGTCCCAGCTTTTCGCCCAGAGCCAGTGTCGCTGCCTCGGCGAGCACATAAGGCGGCACGCCGGCCTCGTAGACCGTTTGCGCAAACACCGGCGCGATGCGTTCGAGCATCGGGCGCTGGTATTCGTAGAAATTGGAGATCACGATGACATCAGGCGCGACGATGCGCAGCAGCTCGTAATTGGGCGCGCCGCGCAGCCCGAGATCGGCCACCGATTGGGGCACTGCCGGCTCGACCGCGATCTTGCGAAACTGGATCAGTTCGGTCGCCGCCACCGGCTCGATGCCGAGTGCCAGCAACGTCTCCAGCATGCCCCAGTCGATCGCTGCAACGCGTGGTGTAGCAGCCCTGGCGGCGACCGGTGGCAGCAATGCCGCGGCCGCCAGCGCAAGCACCTGCCGTCTGTTGGGCAGATGGATCATCACTGGCTTGTTTGGCAAGCTGTAACCAAGTCGACTACCAAGTCGTATGCGCCTTCAGCTTGAACGAGCGGCCTTCGCCATAGGAACAGGTCAGCGTCGTCTGGCAGCTCGACACATAGGTCTTGTCGAAGAGGTTAGTGATGTTGAGATCGATCCCCCAATTCTCCTTCTCGTAGCCGAGCTTCAGGTCGGCCAGCGTGACCGCCGGCACTTTGGCCGTGTTCTCATTGTCGGCCCACGAAGAGCCAACATAACGCAGGCCGCCGCCGATCGAGATGCCGTCATACCAGTCGCCGCGGAACGTATAGTCGACCGAGGCGGAAGCCATGACTTCGGGCACGATGAAGGGCGTTTTGCCGATCACCGAGATACCGGTATCGTCCTTGAATGCGTCCACGTCCTTGAGGATCTTGATGTCGTATGCGGTGAATGCGCCCGTCACCCGGAAGTCCTCGGTGATGTTGACCTTGCCTTCGAGTTCGATGCCCCGCGAGCGCACTTCGCCGGTCTGGATCTGCGCGAATGCGTCAACGTTCGAAGCCACATTTTGACGGGTGAGGTCGAAGAGCGACACGGTGAACAGGCCATCGACAAAGGTCGGCACATATTTGACGCCAACCTCGTATTGCTGGCCTGTCTCCGGCTTGAACAAATCGCCGGTCGCAGTCGTGCCGATGATCGGGTTGAAGAAGGTGGCAAAACTGACATAGGGGGTGACGCCGTTGTCGAATTCATAGGCCAGCCCAGCTCGCCCGGAGAAATCGCCGACGGTCTGGCTCAGATCAATGACCGGGAGACTGAATTTCTCCGTGTAATAGGTCGGGCGATTGTCGGCATCGAGCCAGCCGCGATCATATCGCCCATTCAGCGTCACCAGCCAGCCATCCCCGAAACGCAACTGGTCCTGCGCATAGAGGCCGAGCTGCTTCTGCGTCAGGTCCTGGTTCAGATAGCTGACACGCGGCGTCAGCGGCGAACCGTAGACGGGGTCGAACCCATCGATTGGCGGAGTAAGCCCAAATTCCGCCGACGACTGCACCTGGTCGATGTTGTAATATTTGTAGTCGATGCCGGCCAGCAGCGTGTGTTCGACTGGCCCGGTCTCCACCTTGCCCTCGATCTGCAGGTCCGACAGGAATGTCATCGCGTCGGTGTCATGGTCGAAATTGATGCGATCCAGCGCAGTGGGGCTCGCTGCAGGATTCGTATCTCGGGACCAGCCGTTGGGATAGACGCTGACTTCGTTGATGGAAGCGGCACTAAATCGAGTGTTGGAGCGCACCGTCCAGTCATTGTCGAATGTGTGTTCGAACTCGTAGCCTATCGAGCCCTGTTCCCGCTTGTAGAGATCGACGCTCGGCTCGGTGAAATTCGCATCCGGGTCGATGCGGCCATAATTCACGCCGTCCACAATGTGGTCCGTCACCGTCCCGCTATAGGGCAGGAAGCTGCCGCCATTGTGGTTTTCGTCGATGTGGCTGTAATTGGCCAGGATGGTCAGCGTGGTTGCTTCGTCCGGCTTCCACGTAATACTTGGCGAGATGAAGCCGCGCCAGCCATTTTGCAGGTCGCTGTAGGTATCGCCGCCGGCGACTTTGCCCGTCATCCGGTAGCTGACCGCGCCATCCTTGGCCACGTCGCCAATGTCGAAGCCGAGATAGACATTGCCTGCGTCGTTGACGCCGGTCTCGACATAGCGCGTGCGTTCGAAGTCCGGCCGCTTGCTGACATAGTTGACCAGGCCACCGGGATTGCTGCCGCCATAGAGCACGGAGGCCGGGCCCTTCAGCACCTCGATGCGCTCAAGCCCGAAACTGTCTACATAGAAGCCGCCGAAGCCGTAGCTGAACAGCTGCAGCCCATCCATGTAGGTGCCGGTGGCCGTCGCCTGGAAACCCCGGATGTACAGCCAGTTGGTGTCGCTGTCGGGGCCGAAGGGCTGCGCGAAGACGCCGGCCGTGTAGCGCAAGGCTTCGTCGGCCTTCTGTGCGCCCTGGTCGTCGATCTCTTGACGGCCGACTACCGACACGGATTGCGGGATATCCTTGATGTCGGTCGCCGTCTTGGAGCCGGTCCTGCTTTTTTTGGCGACGACGCCTTTAACCGGTCCGGTCGCGCCGTCGCCGGCCTCGCCCTCGACCACCACCGGTTCAAGCTGGGTGCTGGTTTGCACCGACTGCGCGAACGCGGCCATTGGCGGGATCATAGCGGCTGCGGCGACGCTGGCCGCCAGAAGCGCCTTCATCCGGTAAGTTCTGCTCATCAGGAAAGTCCCCGCCTGTCGACATTGAGATACTTGATCATTTATCTCAACTTATCTGCGGGTCATTGGACGGAATTGGGCAGTTTGTCCATTCTTGTCCAAACGAGGGACATCACGGTGTGATGTTGCGGAAATGTCACTGGCGACTGGTGCTCCTCATCCAGGCGCCGGGTGTCACGCCGACAATCGACTTGAACACACGCGTCAGGTGCGCCTGGTCGAAAAAACCCGTTGCCTCGGCGATGTCGCCAAGTGAAGCGGCGTCACGCGCCATCATCGCCTTGGCCCTGTCGACCCGCGCTTGCATCTGCCAACGATGCGGCGGCACGCCCGTCGCCGCCTTGAAGGCATGACTCATCGCGGTTTCGGACAGGCCGGTCAGCGCGGCGAGATCGGCAAGCCGGATCCTGTCCAGGCAATGCGCGTCGATGTAGTCGGTGACGAGGCGCAGCTTGCGGCGCGAGAGCGGCGACCGTCGCCTGGCGGTATCAGGCTGGTCTATCTGGAACAGGCTTGCGAACAAGGCATTGAGCAAGCCCTCGCCATAGAGATCATGCAGAGGCCGGTCGTTGCCGCATTCGGCGGCAATCATGCCGGCAAGCATGGCGATCCGGTCGTCGCGAAACTGGAAGCGCGACATCCGCAAGGCCTCGTGGTCAAGGCTGCGGCCGAAGCGGCGCGTCAGCGCTGCGGCGTCGAAATGCAGGTCGAGATGCCGGATCCGCCGTAGCCCCTCGACCCGGCCGCGGATCGGCACGCCGGCCGGTATGTAGGCCATGGAAAAAGCCTGGTCGTGGCGGCGCAATTCGCCCTTGGCGCCTTCGACGAAGAAAGCGCCGTCGCCATCCACATCGAGCGCGACGAACAGCCGGGGGTCGGGAGAGACGTAATAGCCTTCGGCCTTGTCACCGCATGAGACATCCCAGAGGTCGGCGACCACGCCGTCCCAGACATGCCATTTCAGATCGCCAATGACTGAAAAGCCCTCAATCCGGCTTTCCATGCGCGCAACGAAGGTCAAGTCCTGTGATCCCAACCATAACATGATAAAAACCATCATGTTTATGCCCGGTTAGCGACCCCACCGCAAGTGCTTTGCGGCTGCTCGAAAATCGGCCGGAACCAATACCGCTGGGGCCGTCAGGCCTCAAACACTTTCGAGGTATGTCTCGATTTCGAAATCGCTGACATTGAGCGCGAACGTGTTCAATTCCTGGCGTTTGCAGGCAACGAAGGAGTCGCGCAGGATGGCTGGAAAAATCTCCGCCACATGCGTCCCGCTCTCGAAGGCGGCGATCGCGGATGCCCAGTCCGGCGGCAGCTTTGCCGGCGGGAGTCCCTGGCCGTCGGTGCCGATCGGATCGCCTGGCGATATTTGTCTTTCAATGCCCGTCAGTGCGGCGCCCAATATGGCCGCTAGCACCAGATAGGGATTGGCGTCGGCTCCCGAAACGCGATGCTCGATGCGGCGCGCACCGGTTGGCCCGCCGGGAATGCGGATCGCCACCATACGGTTCTCATAACCCCAGGCGACTGCGGTCGGCGCATAGGATCTCGGGCGCAGCCTGCGGTAGGAGTTGAAGTGCGGCGCGAACACCAGCGTGCTTTCGGCCATTGCCGCAAGCAGGCCGCCGACCGCATGGCGCATGGTCTCAGAACCCTGGTCGGTGCCGTCATCGAAGACGTTGCGCCCTTCGCCGTCGATCAGGCTGAAATGAACGTGAAAGCCGTTGCCTGCGCGGTCGCCATAGGGCTTAGCCATGAAGCAGGCGGCAAAGCCGTGCTTGCGGGCAATGCCCTTCACCGTGCGCTTGAACAGCACCGCATCGTCAGCCGCCCGCAAGGCGTCCGCGACATGGTTCAGATTGATTTCGAACTGACCGACGCCGTTTTCGGCGATGGCCGTGTCGACGGGAATGCCTTGCGTCCGGCAGGCCTCGTAGACGTCATGGATGAAGGATTCGAAGTCGTCGATCTCGTCGATCGACAGCGCCGCGTCGGAATCGAGACGGCGTCCGGTCACCGGGGAGACCGGTCCGACCGGCCGTTGCGATTGCGGATCGACGAGGTAGAATTCGAGTTCCGTTGCCGCGACCGGGGTCAGGCCCAAGGCCTTGTAGCGATCGAGGATGCGGGCCAGCGCCCGTCGCGGGTCGCCGAGATAGGGCGCGCCGCTTTCGTCGGCCAGCCAGAGCGGGACAAGCGCTGTCGGATGCGCCGTCCAGGCCACCGGCAGAATGCCGCGCCCCGTCCACTGGCACAGTCCGTCGGCATCGCCGGTCGAGAATACCAGCGTGTTGCCTTCGATGTCCTCGCCCCACACATCGAGCCCGATCAGCGAAAAAGGCATGCGCAGCTTGCCTTCCAGCGCCTTTCTTGCCTGCTCGACGGGAATGCGCTTGCCGCGCATGATGCCGTTGAGGTCGCACACCGCGGCTCTCAGGCTCTGGATGTCGGTCCTGCTGTCAAGCCAGTTCAAAACGTCCGCAATTGCATCGCTCAATTTATGACCTCTGGTTTTCGAAGGTGCCGCAACCTGACCGGCTGCACTGTCCCTGATAAAAATAGCTTGTGAGTTTTAGGAAAACAAACTTGGCTGTCGCCAAGCGCTTTTCCTTATTTTTTCAAGTCACTAGCTGGGATGTCGGGAGGCATTTCAAAACCAAGTGCGCGATCTGCGATCGCAACATAGAGGCAAGAGGTCGGAAAGCCAAGTGGCATTCAAA
This sequence comes from Mesorhizobium sp. M7A.F.Ca.ET.027.02.1.1, assembly GCF_004022985.1. Lineage (NCBI taxonomy): Bacteria > Pseudomonadati > Pseudomonadota > Alphaproteobacteria > Hyphomicrobiales > Phyllobacteriaceae > Mesorhizobium > Mesorhizobium sp. M7A.F.Ca.ET.027.02.1.1. Next base: position 7,148 of record NZ_RZOL01000049.1, read on the forward strand.
CTGTGGGTTAGTTTGAAATTCAACCTTCAAACAATCCCCTCGGAGTGTCATATTGTTGGCATGGGGCCGCTGACAGGCTGGGGTCAGAGCGGGCGAGGTGTGGCGATTGTGACTGATAACCACCCGAAGCGCCCGCGCCGCCAAGGCGAAAGCAGGAAAGATGAAGAACGGCGTTCTATTATCCGCTCACTGGTTGAGCTAGATCGGCCGGTTGCAGAGCTTGAAAAGCTTTTGGCGCCGCTTCCCTGGGACTATCCAACTGCGCTGGTCACGCTGACCTACGATCACATTCGAAGCGTTCTCTTGCGCTTTCTAGCCGGGAACCTCGAGGCGAAGGACGTCGAGGAATGGGCCGATCTTGTTGAAATGCGAGATGATATCGAGTTCGCAGAAGACCGGACGAAAGAGGTAGTCCATATGCTGTCCACGCCGCAAATCCACTTTCCTATCGACGGCCAGCTTGCGCGGCTTCTGCTATCGCCAATTTCGCACTGACTGACTACCGGCATTCGACGTTCTGGGTTCGCCACCGAGACAACATGGCTGGGCCTTCGATCGAACAATTGTCGCCCGGCGATTCTAGCTTCTCATCTTCGAAAATCTCGCCTGCTGCAGGATGTGCGAGGCGCCTTCGTCGATGTCGCGCACGATGGCGGCGCGGGCGCGCTCGCCATCCTGAGCCTCGATCGCCGCTACGACTTCCTCGTGAAAGTCAATGTCGAGAATGGAGGCGAGGTCATCCTCGAACCCCGTGGCGAGATTCCTGAGAAACGGGCCGACCTGCATCCATACGGTCTCGATCAGGAAGATCATCTGCTCGTTGCCGCAATGGCGATAGATCGAGAATTTGAAGTCGTGGTTCTTGCGCAGATAATCGTCGATATCGCCCTTGCGAGCCGCCAATGTCAGTTCGGTGGCGTGGCGTCGGATCGTGCGCAGATTGTTGCCGTTGATGCGTGTTGTCGCCAGCTCGGTCGCCGAGCCTTCGAGGATAGTCCGCACCGCGGTCAATTGCGAAAACCGGTCGGCCGATATTGCCGGCACTTCGACGCTGCCGTTCGGCATTGGGCTGAGCGCCCGCAGCGCTTGCAGCCGCATGAAGGCGCTGCGCACCGGCATGTCGCTGGTGCCGAGTTCCCTTGCGAGTTTTCGCGATGTCAGCTTCTGGCCCGGCGTGAACTGGCCGGACATCAGTGCTCGCACAAGCTCAAGATAGACTTTTTCATGCAAGGGAACGGTGTCGACGGCGGTCAACCCGAATTGTGTTTTGTCGGCCATCGGCGGGGCGCTGCTTCATCGGTTCAGAAATCTGTGCGGCCGGCTGGTTTCGCCGCTGGGGATTCTGCGTGGCCGAGCCCGGCGAGAACGCCGAAGTCAGCGACTTATCAAGCACATGATAGACGCTTCGATCGTTGCGCGGCAAGCGACGCGTCGCGCCAAGGCTCACGGCTTGATTGTCAGGCACACGGCGTCTCTGCCACGCTGTGCAAAACGGTCATCACAAATCTTGACCTCGCATGCACTTGCACCTCTGGCCGCTGTCTGGCTTTTTGGGCTACCCATCGCAACGGAGTGATTCGCATCATGCCACTCGATTGCAAGGTTTCAAGGCAGTCTGCGGGTGGGTCGTGAAGCGCGCGCAATTGGCGAAGGAGACACAGGCATGGCCGAGTTCAAGAAGCCCGAAATCTCCGAGATGAGACCCAAGATCACCGTGATCGGCGTTGGCGGCGGCGGTGGCAATGCCGTCAACAACATGATCGCGGAGCAGCTTCAGGGCACTGAATTCATCGCCGCCAACACCGACGCCCAGGCGCTGACCATGTCGAAGGCGACGCGGCTGATCCAGCTTGGCGCCCACGTCACCGAAGGATTGGGCGCCGGATCGCTTCCCGAGATCGGCCGCGCCGCGGCCGAGGAATCGCTCGACGAGATCATGGACCATCTGGCCGGCACGCATATGTGTTTCGTCACCGCCGGCATGGGCGGCGGCACGGGAACCGGTGCGGCTCCAATCATCGCCCAGGCGGCGCGCAAGGCCGGCATCCTGACGGTGGGCGTCGTCACCAAGCCTTTCGCCTTCGAGGGCAGGCGCCGAATGCAGATGGCCGAAGAGGGCATCGAGCGGCTGCGCGAGAGCGCCGACACGGTGATCGTCATCCCGAACCAGAACCTGTTTCGGATCGCCGATGCCAAGACCACCTTCGCCGATGCGTTCGTCATTGCCGACCGGGTGCTCTATGCCGGCGTCAGCTGCATCACCGATCTCATCGTCAAGGAAGGCTTGATCAATCTCGACTTCGCCGACGTCAAATCGGTGATGCGCGACATGGGCCGCGCCATGATGGGCACCGGTGAGGCCTCCGGCGAGGGTCGGGCGATGAAGGCGGCCGAAGCCGCGATCGCCAACCCGCTGCTCGACGAAGTGTCGATGAAAGGCGCCAAGGGCGTGCTGGTCTCGATATCGGGCGGCAGGGACATGACCCTGTTCGAGGTCGACGAGGCCGCCACCCGCATCCGCGAAGAGGTCTACGAGGATGCCGACATCATCGTCGGCGCCATCTTCGACAAGGGCATGGAAGGCCGCTTCAGGGTCTCGGTGGTGGCGACGGGTCTCGACCGTGCGTTTGGGGTGGAGGATGCCGAAGCCGGCATCGCCCGCGACCACGCCGGTCAGCCGGCACGCACGCTTCAATAGGTCGTATCGCGCGTTTATCCTCGCCAGGAGATAATTTCTCGGGGGAGACATCGCTGAATAGCAATTGCATTGCCGACGGATCAGATTGACTGGCGCAACTATTGTGTTCAGCTGTATCGATCTCGGTACCGCTGCTGCTACAAGAATCCGTCATAGACGGCCATCTATACTGGCTACCCGTATCGTTCGAGCGACGAGAGGCGCGGCTTGGAATTCGACTTGAAAACCATCGAAGCGCTTGCGCCCGATCAGGCGTCGTTGAGCGCCGCGTCCAGGTTGACCAGGCAATCGAACTGGCCACGGCTCGAAAAGAGCGATCAACTGGGGCTCCTCTGGGGGGAATGCCAGGGTTCCGGCTCCAATCCCTACCGTGTGGTCGTCGACACCGGCGACCATGGCTACAAATGCACCTGTCCGTCGCGGAAATTTCCCTGCAAGCACACTTTGGCGCTGATGTGGATTGCAGCCACCACGCCGGCCAGTTTTACCGCCGCAGGCTCGACCCCGGAATGGGTGAATGATTGGCTCGGCCGCCGCAGGAAGGTCTCGCCGCAGCCGGCGGCGCAAGCGCCCGGTGCGGGAGGCAAGAGCATTGGCGAGGCCTCGCGCGACGACGAAAGCGCTGATGTCGAGGACGCCGCTGCGGTCGAGCGCCGCGAGGCAGCGCAGCGCAAGCGGACGCTGGATACGCAATCCGCGGTGTCGGCGGCGTTGGATGAGCTGGATCAATGGATCGCTGACCAGTTGCGGCTTGGCCTGGCCGGTTTTGTCGACAACAGCAGTGATCGTTGCCGCCGGATTGCGGCACGGCTGGTCGACATGAAGGCGACAGCGCTTGCCGGCCGCATCGACGAGATTCCGTCACGGCTGATGGGGCTGCGCAGCGAGGAGCGCCCGGACGCGGCGATCCGCGAACTCGGCAAGCTCGTGCTGGTGGCCAAGGCCTGGCGATCGACACCAGGCGACGCCGAACTGAGGCGGCTCGTATCGACGTCCGAAAGCCGTGAGCAGGTTCTGGCCAATCCCGATGCCAAACAGGTCGAAAGCGTCTGGGAGGTGCTTGGCGAGAAGATCGAGTCGCGCCGTGACGGTCTCGTCAGCCATTCGACCTGGCTCCTCGACCTGAAGAGCGCGAGCCCGCAATTTGCTCTCTTGCTCGACTATTTTCCGGCCTCGGCCGGTCGCCGGTCGAACGCCTTCACACCGGGCGACCGGTTCGATGCCAGGCTGGTCTTTTACCCGGCACGCCAGCCGCTGCGGGCCTTGGTGGCGGACCGCAAGGGCGACGTCTCGACAGGTGAGTGGCCCGATTTCGGCTTTCGCACAGCCGATCCGCTCGCGGCGCATGCTGCTCACCAGAACACAGCCCCTTGGCTCACCGATTGTCCTGTCATGCTGCCGCCCGGCGCGATCCTGCTGGACGATCGGGGCGCTGCCTGGTGGCAAGCCGCCGACGATCCGCATGGTATCGCCTTGCCGATTGCCGACACCGTCAATCCAACGCTGCTTGGGCTGGACCTTATGGCAACGGCAGCACTTTGGAATGGCAGCCGGCTTGACCTGCTGGCAGCGCAAAGCGGTTTCGGGAGGCTTGACTTGTCGTGAACGAGATCGAGCAGACCGGCCTGGCGGCCATGCGCGACTGCTGGATCACCGGCGGGACCACCTTCGACCTGACTCCGGGCGCGTGGAAGGAGATCGCCGGCGGTGCCAGCCCCGACGAGCGCGAACGCCGGCTGCTGGCGATCGCCGCACAAGCTCTCGACATTGCCTTGCGGCCAGCCGCGCCGAAGACGCTGAAACGCCGCCCGCAATTGCCCGAACTCGCCTTGCCGATGCTGCCGGAACGGCTGCGGCCGCTCTTGCGAGCCGCGCTCAAGCATGCCGCCGACACAAGAAGCAAGTCGCGTGTGGTCACGCTCGTCGCCAGCCGCGGCTTCGTGCTGCATCCGATGGACTGGATGCCAGCCGCGTCGGATCAGAGCAGTCCGGACGTTTATGCACCCTGGGTCGACTGGCAGGCAGGCGCGGACGGCGAAAAACCTGCAAGCCAGGAGCATCTGACGGTGGAAAACTGGGATGACTTCTATCCCGCCGCACGCCGCACCGCGCTCGCCGATATGCGCCGCACCGCACCGGCTTCGGCTCGGCAACTGATCGAAACCAAGGCCTCCGGAGAGCCGGCGGAGATCAGGATTGCACTCGTCGACCTGTTGCGCTTCGGCCTGGGCGCCGATGACGTGCCATTCCTGAAGAGCCTCTCCGCCGATCGTTCCGGGAAGCTGCGCGAACTCGCTGGCCGGTTGCTGGCAAGATTGGGAGAGCACGGCTCGCCAGGCGATGGCGGGCCGGAAGCTCCGACGGCCGAACTCGCTGCCTTCATCGCTGAAGGCAAATCCGGCTTCATCCGCCGCCGCACCACCTACACGCCGGCAAAACTCAAATCGCCGGCGCAGGAAAGACGTCGCGCCGAACTGTTCGAGACCTGTAACCTGGTCGACCTCGCCACGCGCTTCGGCACCACCGAATCCGAGTTTATCGGGGCGTGGCAATTCGGCGCCGAGAGCAATGCCGATATCCTTGTTGCCCGAATGGTCGCCGCGTCGGGCAGCGACGCCGCGGTGACGCACATGGCGGATACGCTTGTCGCCGAAGGTGGCAAGCCCACACTCTTCGTCCTCCACCTCATGGCGCGTCTGGACAGCCGCAGGAAGCGTGTCCTGGTCAGGTCGATCCTGAAAGACACGCAACATCTCGGCGCGCTCAATCTGGCCGAGGGCCTCGAAGCAAGCTGGCTGGAATGGGCCGACCTGACAAACGGCCAGATGCTCCCGGCGCTTCGCTCCGCTGTTGCAGGAAACGATGACGCTGTGAAGCGAGGCGTCGACCAGCTTCTGGAAACTATGGGCTTTCTCGCCACGGCGGCGACGGCGGAGAAATTGATCGGAGACGTTGTTGCGGCCGGTATGGCGCCGGCGGCGCCGTCTCTCGGTCTTCTGCGGCTCAACGCGTCACTGGCCGAGCATCGAACCAACATATGATCAATCCGGAGAACAGCAAATGAACGCAGCCATCCGTCTTCCGGTCGAGCAGGCCTATGCCGCCGAATTGCAGGCGCTCTCGCGCAACGATGACCGGCAAAGGCCCGCCGGCTGGAGCCTGTCGCCCAAGGCCGTGTTGACCTACCTGCTCGGCGGAAAGGCTGACAACGGGACAGTGATAACGCCCAAATATGTCGGCCGGCGCCGGCTGATGGAAACCGCGGTCGCGACGCTCGCCACCGATCGCGCGCTGTTGCTGCTGGGTGTCCCCGGCACGGCCAAATCCTGGGTGTCGGAACATCTCGCCGCCGCCATCATGGGCGATTCGACCCTGATCGTGCAGTGCACGGCCGGCACCGACGAGAACCAGATCCGCTATGGCTGGAACTACGCGCAGCTTCTGGCAAAGGGCCCGAGCCAGGACGCGCTGGTGCCGACGCCGCTCTACCGCGCCATGCAGGACGGCAAGCTTTGCCGCCTCGAGGAGCTGACGCGCATGGGCTCCGATGTGCAGGACACGCTGATCACCGTGCTGTCCGAAAAGATGATGCCGATCCCGGAACTGAACACCTCGATCTACGCGCAGCGCGGCTTCAACATCATCGCCACCGCCAACAACCGCGACAAGGGCGTCAACGAGCTGTCCTCGGCGTTGAAGCGCCGCTTCAATGTCGTCGTACTGCCCTTGCCCGAAGACATGGCGGAGGAAGTGGCAATCGTCTCCAAGCGGGTCGGAGAGATGGCCGGCGGTCTCGACCTGCCGGTGCCGAAGAATGTCGGCGAGGAGATCGCGCGCGTGCTGACCATTTTTCGCGAGTTGCGCTCCGGCGCTACAGCCGACGGCAAGGTGACGTTGAAGACGCCGTCCGGTTCGCTGTCCACGGCCGAAGCCATTGCCACCATGGTCGGCGGCCTCAGCCAGGCGGCCTGGTTCGACAGCGGCAAGCTCGGCGCCGAAGGCCTTGCCGCCAGCCTCGTCGGCGCGATCGTCAAGGATCCGGTGCAGGACAAACTGGTGCTGGAAGAATATCTGGAAACCGTGCTCAAGAAGCGGCCAGACTATGCCGGCTACTACGCGGCCTTGAACGCGGCAATCTGACGCCATGGCGCTCAGCGACGTTTCCTATTTCGGCATACGCCATCACGGGCCCGGCTCCGCCGACAGCCTGGTGCAGGCGTTGCAGGAGTTGAAACCGGTCGCCGTGCTGATCGAAGGACCGGCCGACGCCAGCCCGCTGTTGCCGTTGCTCGCCCGCCCCGAAATGCAGCCGCCGGTGGCGCTGCTCTGCTATCCCGAAGACGATCCGGCCTCGACAAGCTTCTGGCCCTTCGCCGAATTCTCGCCGGAGTACCAGGCGACGCTCTGGGCCGTCGCCAACAACGCAGCAGTGCGCTTCATCGATTTGCCGTCGTCAGCCCGCACTGCGCCGATTGAGGCCGTGGGGGAAACCGAGAGCGATGGAACGGAAGCCAACGTCGAGGCTGACTTGGCGCCGCATCTGCGGGACCCGATCGGAACGCTGGCACAAGCTGCCGGCTATGAAGATGGCGAAAGCTGGTGGTCTGATATCATCGAGCAGAACCCGCAGCCGGGTCCAATCTTCGCGGCAATAGCCGACGCGATGACGACGCTGCGGGACGGCGAAGGTCCGCTTGCGGCGTTTGAGGCGAAACGCGAAGCGCATATGCGGCTTGAGATCGCCGCCGCGCGAAAGGAATTCGATGGGCCGATCGCTATCGTTTGCGGTGCTTTCCATGTGCCGGCACTGCAGGCGACGCGACCGCTGAAGGAAGACCAGGCGCTACTCAAGGGGCTCGCCCGCCGCAAAAGCATGATGACCTGGGCGCCATGGACGGGGCCGCGCCTGGCGCTGGGCTTCGGTTATGGCGCCGGCGTTGTCGCGCCCGGCTGGTGCAAGCATCTGTGGCAGACGCGCGGGCAAGGCGACTCCTCGGTCCTGTGGCTGGCGAAGATCGCGGCGGTCCTGAGGGCGAAGGGGCACATGGTCTCGACCGCCTCGCTGATCGAAGCCGAACGGCTGGCCCGCACGCTGGCTGTGATCCGTGAGCGGCCAAAGCCCGGTTTCGAGGAATTGCGTGACGCCGCGATCGCCGCCCTGTTCAACGGGGAAGCGCTGCTGTGGGCGCTGGTCGAAGCCGAATTGCTGCTGGGCGCCGATGTCGGTGAAATTCCGCCAGACACGCCGCTCGCGCCGCTGATCGAGGACCTGCAACGCAACCAGAAAGCAGCGCGGCTGAAGCCCGAGGCGCTGGAGCGCGAATTATCGGTCGATCTGCGCAGCGAGAGCGGGCTGTTTCGGTCGACCTTGCTGCACCGGCTGTCCGTGCTTGGCGTGCATTGGGGCAAACTCACCGACAGCGGCCGTAGCCGCGGCACCTTTCGCGAGCGTTGGACGCTGTCGTGGGAACCTGAATATGCCGTTCGACTGGTGGAGAACCTGGTCTACGGACCAACCATCGAAAAGGCGGCCAATGGCCGGCTGATCCAGATGATCGGCGCGGCAACGTCTCTTGATGCGATGGCCGCACTGGTCCAGGGCGCCATCACGGCAAACCTGTCGGAAGCGTCGATCGCCGGTCTCGCGGCCTTGGAGGACCGGGCAGCCCGCAGCAGCGAATGCCTGGAAATCCTGACATCGGTGCCGCCGCTCGCCGACATCATCCGCTATGGCGAGGCTCGCAAGACGGAAACCGCCCGTCTGTCCGGTCTGCTGGAGCGGCTGATCGTCGAAGGCGGGATCGCGCTCGCCTATGCCGCCCGCGACCTCGATGCCCAGGCATCCGCGACGCTGGTCGGCGCCATGCGCAAGGCCGACGAAGCGATCAGTCTGGTCGAGCCTGAACAGGACGTGCTGGACGCCTGGCGCAATGGGCTGGCTGCGGTCCTCGATGGATCGCGCTCGACGGCGCTGGTGGCAGGCTGTGCCGCGCATCTGCTCTACGAAGCCGGCCATCTGTCAGCCGACGCGGCAACCGGTCTGATCGCACGACGTCTGTCTCCAGGAACGCCGGTCACCGAGGCTGCAGGGTTCTTCGAGGGTTTCTTCAGCACTGCCGGCCAACGGCTGATCTACGACGAGGGCCTGCGCGGTGCGGTGGATGCCTGGCTCGCATCCCTCGACGAAGACGCCTTCATTGCGCATCTGCCGTTGCTGCGCCGGGTCTTTTCGCATCTGGACTCGATGGAGCGGCGGCGGTTGATCGAAGCGGTGCTCGGCCGCGCCGCACGCCTGCCTGCCGGACTGACGCCGACTCCGGATGGCGGCGAAGCGTGGCGCCGCCATCTTGAACGGCTCGGACCCTTGCTGACGGGCGGGAGCGGCAATGGATGACGAGGCTGAAATGAGCGAGCCAATCCAGGCCGGCGACGGACGGGAGCGCCGCTGGCGCCTGGCGATCGGTGCCGATGAGGAAACCTCGTCAGCGCTGTCCGACACCGACAAGCGGCTTTCCGCGGCGCTCGATGCGCTTTACGGCGATGGTGCCGGCGATGCGGCTGCCGATCCGCGCAAGCGGCGCGGCGGCCTCGGCCGCTCGGCGCCAAGGGTGGCACAGTGGATGGGCGATATCAGATCGTTCTTTCCCGCACAGGTCGTCCAGATCGTCCAGAAGGATGCCTTCGAACGGCTCAACCTGAAGCAGATGCTGATGGAGCCGGAATTCCTCAAGGCGGTCGAGGCCGACGTCAATCTCGTCGCCGACCTGATTTCGCTGCGCTCGGTCATGCCGGCCAAGACCAAGGACATTGCGCGTACGATCATCGCCGATATCGTCGCCAAGCTGATGCAGCGGCTGGAGCAGAAGACAGCCGAGGCGATCCGCGGCGCGGTCGACCGGTCGCAGCGCACCAACCGCCCACGTCAGCGCGACATCGACTGGCCGCGTACGATCTCAGCCAACCTTCGCCATTACCAGCCCGAGCACAAAACCATCGTGCCGGAGAAGCTGGTCGGCTTCATGCGCAAACAGCGAAGGCTGGTCGACCTGGATGAGGTGGTGCTGTGCGTCGACCAGTCGGGCTCGATGGCAAGCTCGGTGATCTACGCCTCCATCTTCGCCGCGGTGATGGCTTCCCTGCCGGTCGTGCGGACCAAGCTTGTCTGCTTCGACACGGCCATCGTCGATCTGACCGAGGAGCTCAGCGATCCTGTCGAAGTCCTGTTCGGCGTGCAACTGGGCGGCGGCACCGACATCAACCAGGCCGTGGCCTATTGCGCGGACCGCATCGAACGGCCGACCAAGTCGCATATGGTGCTGATCACCGACCTTTATGAGGGCGGCAACGGGCAGGAATTGCTGCAGCGGCTTGCTGCACTCGTTCGCTCCGGCGTCAACGTCGTGGTGCTCCTGGCGCTGACCGACCAGGGCAGGCCAGGTTATGACCCGAAGATGGCAGGCTCGGTGGCCGCCCTCGGTATTCCGGTCTTTGCCTGCACGCCGGATTTGTTTCCAGACATGATGGCGGCGGCATTGCGTCGGGAAGATATCGGCGCATGGGCGGCTGGCGCCGATATCAAGCTGGTTCGTGCCGAGGCCGAGACTCCGGAGTAAAACAGCCGTCGCCAGAGCTGCCAGGATGCTTCTGGCAGCTCTGGGAAAAATGGCTGGAGCTCAGCCGAACTTCGGGTCGAGGCTGCCCGACTTATAGCGCTTGGCCATTTCGGCGACCGGCAGCGGCTTGATCTTCTGCGCGTTGCCGGCGGTGCCGAACTGTTCGAAGCGCTCCTTGCAGAGCTTGCGCATGGCGGCCATGGCTGGTGTCAAATATTTGCGTGGATCGAACTCGCTCGGGTTCTCGGTCAGCACCTTGCGGATCGCGCCGGTCAACGCCATGCGGTTGTCGGTGTCGATGTTGATCTTGCGCACGCCGTGCTTGATGCCGCGCTGGATTTCCTCGACCGGCACGCCCCAGGTCGGCTTCATCTGGCCGCCATATTTGTTGATGATCTCCTGCAGGTCCTCGGGCACCGAGGACGAGCCGTGCATGACCAGATGCATGTTCGGCAGCCGGCGGTGGATCTCCTCAATGACGTTCATGGCCAGCACCGCGCCGTCGGGCTTGCGCGAGAATTTGTAGGCGCCATGGCTGGTGCCCATGGCAACCGCCAGCGCATCGACATGGGTGTCCTTGACGAACTCGACCGCCTGTTCCGGATCGGTCAAAAGCTGGTCGTGGCTGATGGCGCCTTCGACGCCGTGGCCGTCTTCCTGCTCGCCGCCGCCGCTCTCCAGCGAGCCGAGCACGCCGATCTCGCCTTCGACGGACACGCCGCCCCAATGCGCCATGTCGACGACGCGCTTGGTGATGCCGGAATTGTAGGCGTAGTCGGCCGGCGTCTTGCCGTCTTCCTTAAGCGACCCGTCCATCATGACCGAGGTGAAGCCGTACTGGATAGCGGTGACGCAGGTGGCTTCGTTGTTGCCATGGTCGAGATGCATGCAGACCGGAATGTCGGGATGGATTTCGACCAGCGCGTCGATCAGCTTGGCCAGCACCACGTCATTGGCATAGGCGCGGGCGCCGCGGCTGGCCTGCAGGATGACCGGCGACTTGGTCTCCTCGGCGGCCTCCATGATGGCGAGGCCCTGTTCCATATTGTTCATGTTGAAAGCGGGCACGCCGTAGCCGTATTCGGCGGCGTGGTCGAGCAATTGTCTCAGTGTTATGCGAGCCACCCAATAGTCTCCCGTATCTGGTTTCAAGCGCAACGTCGCGGGCCGGCCGGTTGCCGGTCGGCCCTTGATGCTTCTGGCGGGATTTCAACGGAACCGCAACCTTCAGAGCTCTTCTCGATCGCAATTCTTGTTGCAGGGCTGAAATCCGGCCGTTTTGGTGACTTAAGCCGCGATCAACTCCCGCGCCGCCAGGAGTTGCACGCAGGCGTTCGCCGCTTCCTTGCCCTTGACCGTGAAGTGCTCAAAGAAGAAGCGGTGGTGCTCGGCGCTGTCGTGGTAGTTGTGCGGGGTGAGCACCGCCGACAGCACCGGCACGCCGGTCGACAGCTGCACGTTCATCATGCCGTCGATGACAGCACTTGCGACGAATTCATGCCGGTAGATGCCGCCATTGACGACAAAAGCGGTGCCGAGGATCGCGGCATAGCGGCCGGTCTGGGCCAGGGTCTTGGCATGCAGGGGAATTTCATAGGCGCCCGGCACGTCGAAGATGTCGACAGTGAAGTGCTCGCCTCCGATGTCGGCCAGTTCCGTCTCGAAGGCCTGTACGCATTGGTCGACGATAGCGGCATGCCAGCGCGCGCGGATAACGGCGATGCGAGTCTTTTCGTAGTCTTTATGGGAATGCTGATTCATGGGTCCATCCTTCCGTTTCGAACCAGAATCAGGACGCACGATACGGATTAAGCCCGCGAAAAGCGGGCCGGCTTCCGTTCGTTCTCTTCCATCCGGACTGTAACCGTCGGCTCCGGAATCACACCGGATCTGCTGACCTTTCCGATTTTGCCGGAAAGCGCTCGCGGGCTCAGGCCGAAACCTTTACCGCCGGTGGGGACTTTCACCCCGCCCTGAGAACATTAACAGCTTTGTATGAAAGGGCAGGGCGCTGCTGTCAACCGTGAGAAGGTTGGGCCAAGTTCGTTCGATTATCGCGTGCGCCACGCCGCCGCCGATGCGGCGATCAGCATCAGCAATGCTGCGACCATTGCGCAGGTGGCAAAACCAAAGCTGGTGTAGAGCGGCCCGAAGCTGGTGGTGCCGACAAAGACCGCTAGGTAAGTCACCGCGCTGTTCAGGCCCATGATCGTGCCGCGCCGCGACGGATCGAGTGCAGACAGGCGCATCACCAGGACATTCAGGCCGAAATGATTGGCCAGTCCCCAGATGGCCACCATGGTCAAGGTCAGCCCGAAACTGCCGCTCGTCGCGGCCATCGCGACGTAGACCACCGCAACCAGAAGATAGGCAAACGGCATGACGCGCCGCGCACCCAGTCTGTCGATGACGCCGTCGAGCAGAGCAGCGGTGCCGAAGCCTATACCGTAGGCAAGCGCCGCCAGGCCATTGGCGCTCACCGGCTGTCCAAGCCCGACATGAAGATGGTCGCCGAGATAGCCATAGACGCCGTAGAAAGAAGTCATGAAGGCGGCGCACGCGACCAGCAGCGGCAGGATTCCGGGAATGCCGAGCGCTTCCAGCGGGGCGGGCGCCGGTCCGGCCTTCCTGGTGTCGCTGAGCGACGTCGCCGTCAGCCCCATCCATGCAAGGGCCGCAAGCACCGCGACCGCTGCGAAAACGGCGCGCCAATGCACAAGATCGGCAAGCACGGCCGAAAGCGAAACGCCGGCCACCATGCTGAGCGTCCATCCGGTCAGCACGACGCCGATCGTGCCGCTCTCCCTGCCCGGTGGGGCGATGGCCGCGGCGCTGGCATAGATCGCGGGCATGGCGATGCCGGCAGCGATGCCGGCGAGTAACTGTGCCGCGACCAGCATGATCACCGTGGGTGCGACGGCACTTGCAACCAGCGCCAGTGCCAGCAGCAACAAAGCCCCCTGCAGCATCCGGCGGGCGCCGAGCCGGTCGATGTAGCGGGCCAGGAACAGGGCGCTTGCGGAGGTGCCAAGGCCGAACGCTGCCGCCGCAATCATCACGGCCGGCACGCTGGTGCCGAACGACGAGGCGACAGCCGGTGCAATCGGACCCAGCACTAGCGAGTTCGAGCCGATGACGGCGATGCAGCCCGTCAGCAGATAGGCAAGCGCCGGGATCGGGGCTCGGGCAGTCAATGGCGCAACTTGATCAATGTTCGACATATCAGCATAATGGCCGTATTCTATTCAGCGGAGAACCAGGAATTTCGCCATGGATGAAGAAACAGATGGCATTCTGCAGAACAGGCCCGCGGCCCGCGATCTCGACGCGATAGACCGAAGAATATTAGGTGTCCTGGTCGATGACGCCACGATCAGCTACGCCGAACTCGGCGATCGCGTCGGCTTGTCGCCACCCGCAGCGCATGAGCGGGTCAAACGGCTCCGTCGCAGCGGCGCCATCCGCAACACAGTCGCCATAATCGATCCCCGGGCGGTGAAAAAGCCTTTGCTTGCCTTTGTCCATATCGACACCAGGGGCTGGGGAAAGACGCCGGAACTGATGGCGGTCTCCCAATATCCCGAAGTCGAGGAGATCCATACGGTCGCCGGTGATACCTGCATGCTGCTGAAGGTCCGCACGGAAGACACCAGAGCACTCGAAGGCCTTTTGGCGCGCCTGTACGAAACGCCGGGGGTCACCTCGACGCGCAGCTATGTGGTGTTATCGACCTATCTGGAGCGGCCGGTGCAGCCGGGCATTACCGAGACATGGCCGACACCGAAGCATATGGCCGAGCCTCTGTACTAGGGACGTGGGCTACGCCCGCTCGGGGAACATCGCCTTCAATCCCTCGCGCGATGCCTTGGCAACGCCGCGCTCGGTGATCAAGCCGGTGACCAGCCGCGCCGGCGTCACATCGAAGGCCGGGTTGGCCGCAGGCGTCGTCTCCGGCGAAATGCGCACCTGGGCAATCTCGCCGGCGGCGGTCTTGCCCCAGACCAGCGAGACCTCGTCGGCCGAGCGCTGCTCGATCGGGATCTCGGCCAGTCCGTCATGCACGGTCCAGTCGATGGTCGGCGACGGCAGTGCGACATAGAACGGCACATCATTGTCGGCGGCGGCGAGCGCCTTGAGATAGGTGCCGATCTTGTTGCAGACATCGCCGTCGGCCGTTGTGCGGTCGGTGCCGACGATGACCATGTCGATTGCGCCGCGCTGCATCAGATGGCCGCCGGCATTGTCGACGATCAGTGTGTGCGGCACGCCGTGCCCGGCCATCTCCCAGGCGGTGAGCTGTGCGCCCTGGTTACGCGGCCGCGTTTCATCGACATAGACATGGACCGGAATGCCGGCTTCTGTGGCCAGGTAGATCGGCGCCGTGGCGGTGCCGTAGTCGACCGTGGCCAGCCAGCCGGCATTGCAGTGGGTCAGGATGTTGACCGGTTCGCCCTTCTGCTTGCGCGCCGCGATCGCCTTGATGATGGCAAGACCGTTCTCGCCGATGGCGCGGTTGAGACCGACATCTTCGTCGGCGATCTCACTGGCCCGCCGATAGGCAGCTTCGGCGCGCTGTTCCGATGGCACGGGGCGCAGGAAGCGCCGCATCTCGTCGAGCGCCCAGCGCAGATTGATCGCCGTCGGCCGCGTCTCGTGCAGGGTCTCCCACACGGCATCGAGCGCTGCATCCGACGGATCGTCAGCCATCTGCATGGCGACGCCGTAGGCAGCGGTGACGCCGATCAGCGGCGCGCCGCGTACCCACATGTCGCGGATGGCGGTGGCGATGCCGTCGACCGTGCCGATCGTCTCGATGCGGAAATCGTGCGGCAGCCAGCGCTGGTCGATGATATCGACCGAACGGCCGTCGTCGCTCAGCCAGATGGTGCGATAGTGGCGGTCGCCGACGTTCAAATGCTGCTCTCCTGTTCGATCAGCGCGGCCAGTTGGTTGACCTCGTCGATGCTGTGGATCTGGCGCCGGTTGACGGCGAGGTGACGGCCGAATTTCAGCGCCTTTGCCTCACAACTGGCGCGCAAATCCTCATCGGCAATGGTCTCGAAATCGGCATTGTGGGCGAGGCCGAGGATGCGCCTGTGCACCTCGATGCCGGCAAAGCCGAGCAGATCGGTCCACATCTGGTGCAGAACATGGTCGAGCGCCTGCTCGGCACCGAGCTTGTCGCCCTGATCCTCGAACAGGCTCTTTTGGTAGAGCATGCCGGAGCGCTCGGTGCGCCATAGATGCGAGAATTCGGCGCGGAACACTGACCATGTCTCGACCGTCACACCGAGCATATAGGCGCGCATGGCGTCGCGCTTTCCCTCCTCCTCGTGGCCGCGTTGCGAGAAGAACGACATCCAGAAATTAGCAAGCAGCATGCCGACGTCGAAAGCCATCGGGCCGTAGAAGGCGAACTCCGGATCGATCATCCGGGTTTCGCTGTCGGTGACCATGATCGAGCCGGAATGCAGATCGCCATGCAGCAGCGTTTCGGCATTGGCGGCGAAGATGTGCTTCAGCCGCTGCGCCTCGACCTTGAGGTCGCGATCGGCGCGCAGATCGGCGACCAGGCCGTCGAGCTGCGGCGAGGTGTGCCGGTTCATCTTGGCGTCGAAATAGGGGTCGGAAAACACCAGGCTCTCGGTGATGTCGCAGAGCTCGACATTGTCGGCGAACAGCGCCAGATCGGCCTTGCGGTCCTTGGCGGCCATATGGAGGTCGGAGCCGCGAAACAGCGTCCGGGCCATGAACAGGCCGATATCCCGGGCAATGTTCGGCAGCTGGCGGCCGTCGATCAGGGCGCGGCGCAGGATGATGTGCGGCGGCGCAAGATATTCCATGATGATCAGCGCCTGGCCTTCATCGAAATAATGGATCGCCGGCACCGAGCCTGGCGCGCGCGCCTCTTGCCTGGTCAGCGCGTGATATTCGAAGAAGGAGCGCTTCAACGGCAGCGGCCAGCTGTCGCCGACCAGGCGAACATAGGGCAGGGCCTGCTTGACCACGGCTGCACCGCTGGCGCCCTCGACAATGAACACCAGGTTGAGATTGCCGTCGCCGACCTCGCGAACCTTCCAGGCGCCAGTGTCCTTGCCGATCTTCGCGCATAGCGCCTCGTTGCCGCCAAGGCGTGCAGCCAGGGTTTCGACCGATAGTGCTTCGAACGGCAATTTTTCAGTCATCGTCATCCTCCCGCTTATGCGCTCCGAACATAACGGAGGCGTGGCGGCTGGGCCAAGCTAGGAAGCGATCTGGCAATTGTCAATCGTGTTGACAATTGCCGATGCAGCCCATAGCGTCATGTCAGGGAGGAACGCATGGTCGGCAATGCCGTGTTCCGCGTAGAGGGACTGAGGAAATCCTTTGGCCATAACGAGGTGCTAGGCGGCGTCTCGGTCGAATTGCATGCCGGCGAAGTCACCGTGCTGATGGGCGCCAACGGCGCCGGCAAATCCACCCTCGTCAAGATCATCTCCGGTGTCTACGAACGCGGCGGCGGCACGATGGCGCTCGCCGACCAGGATTTCGCACCGAAAACCCCGGCCGAAGCGATCCGCGCCGGCGTCGTCACCGTGCACCAGAATATCAACGACGGTGTCGTCGCCGACCTCGACGTCGCCACCAACCTGACCCTCGACCGGCTGAGCGGCAGCGGCGCGCCGGCCCTATTCAACCCAATGCGCGTGCGGCGGGAGGCCAAGGCGGTTGCCGACCGCATGGGGCTGGCCATCGATTTGAAGGCGCGGGTGAGCGATCTGTCGCTGGCCGATCGCCAGATGGTGGCGATTGCCCGCGCGCTGGCGCACAAGCCGAAAGTGCTGATCCTCGACGAGCCGACCTCATCGCTGTCCAGCGCCGAGGCCGACCGGCTGTTCGCGCTGATCGACAGGCTGCGCGAGCAGGGCGTGGCGATCCTCTACATCTCGCATCGTATGTCGGACATCAGGCGGCTGGCCGATCGCATCGTCTCGATGCGTGACGGGATCATCTCAGGCATTTTCGACAAGAAACCGCTCGACTATGAAGGCGCGGTCAACGCCATGCTCGGCCGCAAGATCCATCTCGACCAGATCGTCGTCAGGAATTCGGCCAAGGGAGTCCTGACGATCGAGGGTCTGCGCATTGCGCCGGGCGCCCGGCCGATCTCGCTGACGCTCGGCGACGGCGAGGTCGTTGCCATCACCGGCCTCGTCGGCGTCGGCAAGACGGCGCTTGCCGAGACTCTCTTTGGCGTGCGCCAGCCGCTCGCCGGCACAATGACGCTGAACGGCAGGCCTTATGCACCTGAAA